>SLNX01000021.1 GCA_007132825.1 Bacteroidales bacterium
CAGTTTCCATTTTACCTATCCTGGAGACTTTTTCTACCCCTTTGATCTTTTTGATCTTTCGGATCAGGTTGTTGAGCCGTTTGGTGTCATTGATGTAAAGCATCACAATTCCTTCGAATGTTCCGTGATGGGTGTCAAAATGGATATTCCTGATATTGACGTTGTATTCGCTGGAGATGGTGTCGGTAAGGTTTTTTAAAAGTCCCAGTTCGTCGATCCCTTTAACCCTTATCCCTGACAGGAAAGCGATTGATTGATCGGTGACCCATTTTGCCTTGACGATCCGGTAGGCGTATTTAGACATCAGCTGCACGGCATTGGGGCAGTTATTCCTGTGTATTTTTATACCATCATGTATGGTCACAAATCCAAACACATCATCTCCCGGTATAGGGTTGCAGCATGGAGAAATGGAGTAAGTCAGGTTTTCCATGCTATCGCCAATAAGTAGTGTGTCAGGTTTTTCCTTAAGCTGCTTGCGAATTGGGTCAGCCGTTGTTTCCTTTTCAGCTTGAGCTTCTCTGGTGCGGGCAAATGGATTTCGTAAATAACTGAGAATCCCTCCTTTTTCCTGTTCGGAAACATAGGCTTTCAGCTCTTTCTGGCCAATTTTCCCCGTTGCAACATCATAATAAAGGTCAAGTGGTGCAGAAAGTTTAAAGTGATCAACGAGCTTTTGGATATTTTCCGGCGTGTTATCTATCTTAAACTGTCTGAGTTTTCTTTCCAGGAACTCTTTACCCTCTTCCGCCTGCGCTTTCCTTTTTTCCTTCAATGCTGACTTGATCTTTCCTTTGGCGCGGGCTGTAGTGACGTAATTCAACCAATCTGTTTTTGGTTGTTGTTTTTTTGATGTGATTATTTCAACCTGGTCACCGCTTTTCAATTGCTGACTAAGTGGCACCAGTTTATGGTTTACTTTAGCTCCGAGGCAGTTATTTCCAACCTGGGTATGTATGCTGTATGCAAAATCGAGGGCTGTTGAGTCCATTGGAAGCGTGCGAAGTTCTCCTTTTGGGGTAAAAACGATGATCTCATCAGAAAAAAGATTGAGCTTAAAATCATCAATAAAATCCAGAGCATCTGTTTCCGCACTCTTGAGGATCTCCCTAATTCTCCGCAACCATTTGTCGATACCACTTTCGCCCGACTTGGACTCTTTGTATTTCCAATGCGCAGCATAACCCTTTTCTGCCACTTCATCCATGCGAACGGTTCTGATCTGAACCTCCACCCATTTCCCCTGTCGGCTCATCACTGTAGTATGGAGTGACTCATAGCCGTTGGCCTTAGGGGTGCTGATCCAGTCGCGCAAACGGTCGGGGTTGGGTTGATAAATATCCGTTACAATGGAATAAGCTTTCCAGCAATCGGCCTTTTCTCTGTACTCGGGGGAGTTCAGAATGAAACGAACGGCAAAAATGTCATACACCTCCTCAAAAGGGACCTCCTTTTTCTTCATTTTGCCCCAAATGGAACTGATCGATTTTGTTCTTGCCTGGATGGCAAAGTCCATCTCCTCCTTTTGAAGGGCTTTTCTGATCGGCTGGGTAAATGACTGAATAAATCGGGTACGCTGTTCTTTCGTGTCGGCCAGCTTCTGGACGATTGTCTGATACACTTCTGGCTCGGTATATTTCATGGCGAGGTCTTCCAGCTCGCTTTTTATGGCATGAAATCCCAGTCGGTGTGCCAGGGGTGCAAAAAGGTAAAGTGTTTCGTTTGCAACCTTCAGCTGCTTCCTCGGGGGCAGGGAATCCAGTGTTCGCATGTTATGCAGGCGATCCGCAAGTTTGATTAGGATCACCCGCACATCATCCGAAAGGGTGAGCAGCATTTTCCTGAAGTTCTCAGCCTGTACCGAGCTGGTTTGGTCAAAAATTCCGGAGATTTTGGTCAACCCATCAATAATCCGGGCAACCTCTTCACCAAAATAACTCCTGATATCATCCAGTGTATAATCCGTATCCTCTACCACATCATGCAGTAGTGCACATACAACGCTGGTGGCACCCAAACCAATTTCCTCCACCGCAATCCTAGCCACAGCAATTGGGTGATAGATATAGGGTTCTCCACTTTTTCTCCTGTGATCTATATGGGCTTTTGCGGCAAAATCAAAGGCCTGCCTGATCAGTTTGCGCCCCTCCTTGCTCATGCTGGGTCTGCAAACGGAAAGCAATGAACGGTATCGTTTTACAATCTCCGTCCTTTCTTTCTCCAATGCCGCTTGATCCATAAGGTTAAGGTTAAGGTTAAGATTATATCTTTAGGATAATCAGATTGTAGGCACAGGACTTGACCTGTGCACCATTCACTGTTCACTGTTTACCGTTTAGCTACCAGGCAAAAAGCGGGAATTCTGACATCAGGTCATTCACTTTTTTACGAACACCTGCGATTACCTTCTCATCATCAATATTTGAAATCACTTCGTCGATCAGATCAACGATTTGCACAACATGTTCCTCTTTTAGTCCTCTTGTTGTAACAGCAGGAGTTCCAATTCGTATTCCCGATGTCTGAAATGGGGAGCGGCTATCAAATGGCACCATGTTTTTATTGATGGTGATATCCGCCTCCACAAGGATGTTTTCAACTTTCTTACCGGTAATTTCAGGGAATTTTGACCTTAAATCTATCAGCATCAGGTGATTATCCGTTCCTCCTGAGGTAACATGATAACCCTTGTCGACAAATGCTTTCGCCATGGCCTGGGCATTTTTCATCACCTGTTCGCCATAGGTTTTAAAAGATGGATCCAATGCTTCTCCAAAAGCTACGGCTTTAGCAGCAATCACATGCTCAAGCGGCCCACCCTGGGTGCCGGGAAATACAGCGCTATCCAATACGGCAGACATCATTTTTACCTTACCTTTGGGTGTTGTCAAGCCCCAGGGGTTCTCAAAATCTTTTCCCATAAGTATCAGACCGCCACGAGGACCACGCAGGGTTTTATGGGTAGTTGTGGTAATAAAATGGCAATGTGGCAGTGGGTCATTTAGTAGCTTTGCAGCGATTAGTCCGGCAGGATGTGCAATATCAGCCATTAGCAGTGCCCCAACCTTATCCGCTATTTCACGCATGCGTGCATAATCCCATTCCCTCGGATACGCGGATGCACCGGCAATGATCATTTTAGGCTTTTCCTTCAGAGCAACCCGTTCCATCTCTTGATAGTCTATGGTACCTGTTTCTTCACTCACAGAATATGCAACCGGTCTGTAAAGAATTCCCGAAAGGTTTACCGGGGCACCGTGTGAAAGGTGGCCTCCATGACTTAAGTCCAAACCCATAAACGTATCACCCGGCTTCAGGCACGCCAGAAAAACAGCGGCATTGGCCTGGGCTCCACTATGGGGTTGCACATTGGCCCACTCAGCCCCAAAAAGCTCTTTGGCGCGATCGATAGCCAGCTGCTCACTTTGGTCAACAATCTGACATCCACCGTAATATCTTCTTCCCGGATACCCTTCGGCGTATTTATTCGTCATGACACTGCCCATGGCCTCCATCACCTGGTCACTGACAAAATTTTCGGAAGCAATAAGCTCCACCCCATGCAGCTGACGCTGACGTTCCTGTTCGATTAAATCAAAAATAACGGAATCTCTTTCCATAACAAGCTTACTTTAAAATATTCTAATTAAATAATTGCAATTATTGTTCAAAAATACACAATATTTGGCAATCAATAAAGTGTGGTTCTTTTTGAAAAATACTATTTTTGCCTTATTGGTGGCTATTTGTAGTTTGAAAGAGAACATACTTTGTAATTAATATATTTTAATATTAAAGTTCTTTTTATATGAAAAAGATTTGTTTTTTGGTCGTTTACCTTATTTGCTTACCTTCACTTTTGATCTCAGAGGAAAGAGTCATGATCTCAGAATGGCTCATCACACCCGTTTTGGATGTTTCCATCCCGGCATTTCACAATACAGCTGATGTATCTGGTAACACTTTTTCAGACCGGCAGCTATTAATGCATGACCATTTTACTTTTGATGATGAATATGCTCCTGTGGATGGGAAAAAATTTGTTTGGAAACAAGGGGTTGAAGCATCATGGAAACGGCAACTGACCGATAGTGATGGGATTTTGACCTTGTCTGACAAGGAGCCCGGCAATCAAACACAGATCATCTATGTGGCAACTTACATTCATACTGACAGATGGTTGGAGACAAGAATAGAGCTCCAAAGTCCATATCTTTTCCAGGCTTTTTTAAATGGTAAACCCATAGGGACAAAAACCAATGTGGATACAGATGAAGATGACATCGGTTACGTGGGAGAATCCCTGAAGCTTTCACGCGGTGCCCATTTATTGATTATGAAAATGTTACGTCCGGCCGATAACAGTTTGCCCTGGACTTTAAAGGGGAGGCTTAAACTGGACGAACCGTTTCTTGTGTCTGATATAAAACCAAACTCCTCTCCAGAAAGGACAAAAGATATCCTGCACTTAATGGATGGAGTCAAGATAAGCAGTATTCATCCATCACCGGATGGAACCATGTATGCAGTCCACTACAGACGCAGTCTGCCCCCATCCGACAGAACCGAACGGTGGGCAGAGATCAGGCGCACTGATGACAATTCACTGGTCCACTCATTCAGGCACGCAAACGTATCCAGAATAAGCTGGTTGCCTGCAACCAATGCGCTAAGCTACACCAGTGTCAGAGACGGACAAACAACCATTCACTGGCATCACATGGAAACCGGCAAACAACGGATCTTGCTTGAAGGAGTTAGTGATTTTGCCGGATTGCAATGGTCGCCTGAGGAAAGCTATATTATATATTCCGTCAGGGAAACCCATACAGCAATGCAGGATGGGATTCACCATTTGCTTGGCATGCAAGACAGGCAGGCACATTTTCGCAACAGAAGTTTCCTTTACAAACTGGATATAGCCTCAGGAGTCAGCAGCCGTCTAACTTTCGGCAACCTTTCCACTTCACTGCATACCATATGTCCGTTGGGAAACAGGGTCATATTTAGTCAATCAGAACCCGATTACCTGGAAAGGCCATTTCAAAAGCATCATTACTTCATGATGAATCTGAAAACTATGGAGGTTGACACACTTATAGCGAATAAACGATGGGGCATATCGCTCCAATTTTCCCCGGATGGTTTGTCGCTGCTGGCAACCGGAGGTCCATCTGCCTTTAACAGAATTGGCGAAAACATTCCGGAAGAGATGATTGCGAACAATTATGACACCCAGGCCTTTATTTTATCTCTGGAGGATGGAACCATTAATCCGATCACTTTCGATTTCGATCCTTCCGTTTCCAGCGCTCACTGGCATTCCTACGATGGTCATATTTACCTTATTGCCGAAGTTGAAGATTTTCGACGGCTGTTCCGCTATAATGTAAGAAGGGAAAGGTTTGAGGAGATAGAAACGGAAACAGATTTCATCAGCAGCATAAGCTTTGCAAACAATGCACGCATGGCCACATTTATTGGAAACAAAGTAAATGCACCTCCCAAGGCATACATTCTTAATACACATAATGAGAGATACACCGTTCTTGAAGATCCTGACGCTAAACGTTACCGTCATGTGGTTTTCGGAGAGGTAAACAACTGGAATTTTATAGCATCGAGCGGTATAGAAATTACCGGAAGGTATTATCTGCCCCCTGATTTTGATCCTGAGCAACGTTATCCGGTGATTGTTTACCAATATGGAGGGACAAACCCCGTTAGCAGGTCTTTTGGCGGTCGGTACCCATTTAACCTCTGGGCAGGCAACGGTTACATTGTTTACGTTTTGCAGCCAAGTGGAGCCACGGGATTTGGACAGGAGTTCTCTGCAGCACATGTCAACAATTGGGGGAAAACTGTTGCCGATGAGATCATTGAAGGAACAAAAAAGTTTCTGGAAGCACACCCGTTTGCTGATCCGGAAAAGGTTGGAGTGGCAGGAGCTTCTTATGGCGGATTCATGACAATGCTGTTGCTAACGCATACGGATATTTTCCGAACAGGAATTTCACATGCAGGAATAAGCAACATTGCTTCTTATTGGGGCGATGGATACTGGGGCTATAGCTACAGTGCGGAAGCAACAGCCCGAAGCTTTCCCTGGGACAGTCCAGATATTTATATTGATCAAAGTCCGCTGTTTCGTGCAGATAAAGTTAACACCCCTTTGCTCCTGCTAACGGGCGACGGTGACACAAACGTTCCTCCAGGTGAAAGCATTCAAATGTACACAGCCCTTAAATTGCTTGGCAGACCTGTTGAGTTAATTCTCGTCGAAGGTGAAAACCATCATATTTTAACCTATAGCAAGCGTCTGAAATGGCATGATGCCATCATGGCCTGGTGGGATAAACATCTAAAAGAGCAACCAGAGTGGTGGTATGACCAGTTTCCGGAAAAAAACTTTTGATCATTAAGCCAAGAAATGCCATTGATAAATGTCAAAACAAATTCCAGATTTTGTTCTAATTATTGATTGGTATTCAGTCTACACTAACGGTGCTTAATAATTCTTTGAATACTCTGCCAGTTGCATGTGATAACGCGAACGTAATACACACCTGGCTTATGGCTGTGAAGGGTTAAACCATAAGTGTTTTTGTTTTCAGCATAGGTATAATGGTGGATTCGTTCTCCTATATGACTGAATATTTCCACTTCAACAGTGCAGTTCTCCTGGTGGTGACGGATTTCAAGTGTAAAATCACCATCCGTAGGATTGGGATATATCAACATTTCAGGCATTTTTATAATGTCTGCATCTGAGGTTGTATCTGCATCTCTATGATCTGAAATTTCGGCATCTGTTTTCACTATGGTAATGCCATTACAAAAAGGGCCATATGGTCTTATTGATCCCTGGAAGTGTGCTCCCGCAGCAATTTTTGTTCCCGGTAAAAGGATGATGTTATTCCCTGCAATAACAGATACATCCGCCCCGCTTTCAACAATGAAGTCTCCGTCTGAGCCTCCAATATAAACTGTTTGAAGTGCATCAAAGCAAAACGACTGCCCCGTTGAAACTATATGATTATTCAAAAACAAAACATCCTGAATATCTTGGTAATCATCATATTCAAAGACTGCAAC
>SLNX01000041.1 GCA_007132825.1 Bacteroidales bacterium
GCTTGCTGTTTTTCAAGGCATCGAGCAACGCCTGTTCCTTGTCATTAACATTTGAGCCTTCGGCAATGGCATCAGGATTTAGTGCGATCCGGGTTTCGCCGCTAAGCTTCATGGCGGGAGGAAGTGCCGCCTGCATCACTTCACCTTCCGTACACATGTAATAACCGGCAATCCACTTCCAGAACCTGAACTGGGATTCCGTAACCACCGCTTCCCGGTCAAGCAGTTCGTGGATGTATTTTGCCTGGAATCCGGAAGGTGGGTTTTCGTGAATGCTTCTTACGAGTCCGGCATAAACCTTATTTCTGCCAAATGGAACTACTGCACGCTGGCCGGTGTGTATCTCATCATTGAGATGAAAAGGTATGCGATAGGTAAAATACCCCTTCAGCGGAAGTGGAAGCAATATGTCAGCAAACAGTGTTTTGCGTCCCATCGCCAGGCTTGTTTTGTTGTGTGCTTGTTGGGTTTAATCACCCATACAGATGCCCACGCCCCTGGCTGCTTTTACGAGGTCGGAGTCGGGGTTTACAAAATTGTAATGACTGATGGCCTCTTCAAAGGGAACCGTTACAATATTCGGGTGACGGTAAGCCACCATCTTTCCAAATTCCTGTCGAAGCACCATGTTGAAAGCCTCCACGCCGAACTGTGTGGCCAGGATCCTGTCGTAGGCAATCGGTGTTCCCCCGCGCTGCAAGTGTCCAAGTACCGTTTCCCGCATATCAGTTTCCACGCCGGCCTCCTTGAGTTCGTGAATGAGTTTTGAGGCAACCCCGCCCAGGCGAACGTTTTTATAACCCACCTCTTGACTCTCTTCGTAATAAATGTCTCCTCCAATGGGTTTTGCACCTTCGGCGATCACAATGATGGCATATCCGCGTCCGCGGTGAAAGCGGGAATGGATCTTTTCAGTGACCTTCTTGATGTCATATGGAATCTCCGGAATCAGACAAACATCGGCACCACCGGCAACGGCGCTGTGCAGTCCAATCCAGCCTGCATAACGTCCCATCACCTCTAGCACGAAAACCCTGTTGTGGCTAGCAGCTGTGGTAACCAGCTTATCGACCGCGGTAGTGGCTTCCTGAACCGCTGTCTGGAAACCGAATGTGAAATCGGTGGCTGATAAGTCATTGTCAATTGTTTTGGGAACACCAATGATGTTGCATCCCTTTTCAAACAACTGCTTTGATATTTGCTGTGAACCGTCACCTCCAATGTTGATGACTGCATCCACACCAAGATATTGCAAACGGCGCAGCATTTCATCGGAGCGATCCGCACTGCCCCAGCTGCCATCCGGGTTTTTGATCGGCCAGGCAAAAGGGCCTCCTTTGTTTGTTGTACCAATGATTGTGCCTCC
The DNA here is from genome assembly GCA_007132825.1 of Bacteroidales bacterium. Taxonomy (GTDB): domain Bacteria; phylum Bacteroidota; class Bacteroidia; order Bacteroidales; family UBA7960; genus PUPG01. The sequence continues at coordinate 1,367 of SLNX01000041.1, forward strand.
GCGTATATGTACGCCGGCAACCTCTTTTTCTCCAAGTACTACCACTTCATTGGGTTCGTTTAATACCCCGTCAAAGGCATTGATGCTTCCAACAACCTCCCAGTCTCGCTCATGCTTTGCGCGTAAAACAATGGCGCGAATTACCGCATTCAAACCAGGACAATCACCACCTCCTGTAGCTACTAATACTCTTTTTCTCATAGTATCTTGTTCTTTTTTAAAAGTGTTTTTTTACTCCTTTATGCGCGGCCGCTTTGGCCGTTTTTCCGCTGATTCTTTTTTCTTTTCCCTGACCATGTCATCCCGTCGACCACTAAACAATTCATAAACATTGAAGGTGCACTGCAGCGGTCCGTTGAATACAGGAACTTTTTTTGATGGCCTTAGCCCGATGTGTCTCATGGCATTAATCTCAGAACTTATAATGCCCGCCTTAAAGCCGGCAAAGCGGTGCTTGAGTGCTTCTCCAATTTTTGAATGGAGCTCATCAATGTCGCTGTGCATCATCCTTTTTCCATATGGCGGGTTCAGGATCAACCAACCTTCGTCAAAAGGGGGGCGATAGGTGAAAAAGTCATTTCGCTGAACCTTTATGCTGCCCATTAATCCGGCATTCATGATATTTTGCCTGGTGTGATCAAGCAGATGCCCTTTAACGTCGCTGGCGATGATCTCTGCCTGTACCTTTTGTTTTTTGCTCCGCGCCAGTTCCTTTTCCCCAAGAAAAAGCGCATCATCGTAATCGGACCAGTGTGAAAACCCAAACACCCTCCTGTCTGCGCCCGGTGCCATATTTGCACTCATCATTGCTGCTTCAATGGAGAAGGTGCCGCTGCCACACATCGGGTCAAGAAACGGACTTTTTTTATCCCACCCGGAAAACATTATTAGTCCGGCCGCCAGGATCTCGTTGATGGGGGCCAGTCCTGCCGACCGACGATAGCCTCTCTTGAACAGCGCCTCGCCACTGCTGTCGAGGGAAACATTACATTTGTTTTTGAATACCTGCACATTGATCCGGATGTTGGCGCCTGCAGTGTCCACATTCGGTCTGCTGCCATATTTTTCGTTAAAGGAATCTGCAACGGCATCTTTGCTTAACTGAGCCAGGTACATGGTGTTAACGAAAAGGTCGGACTCATGCGCAACCGGGATCACAGAAATCGTCTTGTCCTTGTCGAACTGGGCCGTCCAGTCGATCCGGCGCATCTCCTCATTAAAAGTCTCTTTGTTTTCAAAAGTAAAGCTGTGGAGGTTCTTCAGGATGCTCAATGCGGTTCGGCACCAGATATTGGCCCGGTAAAGGGTTTGCAGGTCACCGCGAAACGAAACCGCACGCCGCAGCTGTTGTATCTCTTCCGCACCTATGTTCCGTAGCTCCTCTACCAGCAAGGGTTCCAGCCCTGCAAAGGTTTTTGCAACATATAAATCCCGTTTTGTATCCACTTTATTATATTTTCTGAATCATATTTCGGTTTGACAGGTCAAGCCCCGTCATTACAATCTTCACATCTGCACATTTGCACATCTTCACATCTTCACATTTGCACATCTGCACATTTTCACATCTTCACATCTTCACATTTGCACATCTGCACATTTGCACATTTGCACATCTGCACATTTTCACATCATCCCATTAACAATCACCTGCTCCACTTTGTTGCTGCCATAGGCATAAGGCAAAAAAGCGTAAGTTGGGATCTCTTTTGTGATGATGACATTTGCCTTCTTCCCTCTTGCAATGGTCCCCAGTTCGTTTTCCACGCCCATTGCATAAGCACCGTTAATGGTCACTGCATGGATCACCTCCTCCGGAATCATTTTCATTTTGATACATCCCAGCGACATGATCAGCTGCATGTTTCCTGAAGGGGATGAGCCCGGGTTGTAATCACTGGCCATTGCGACCGGTAGTCCGCTGTCGATCATTTTGCGAGCGGGAGGGTATTCCATTTCCAGGAAAAATGCCGCTCCGGGAAGCAGTGTTGGCATCGTACTGCTTTCTTTCAGCACCCGAATCTCCTCCTCTCCGGTAAACTCAAGGTGGTCTACCGAAAGGGCGTTGTATTTTACCCCAACCTGAATGCCGCCGCTAAAGTCAAGCTCATTTGCGTGAATCTTTGGCTGGAGGCCGTGTTTCACACCTGCCATCAAAATCCGGTCGGTTTCCTCTTCGGTAAAGAAGCCCCTGTCGCAGAATACATCTATGTAGTCAGCAAGCTCTTCGCCTGCCACCATAGGGATCATTTCACGAATCACCAGGTCTACGTAATCGCCCTGGCGCTTTTTGTATTCGGCCGGTACGGCGTGTGCGCCCAAAAATGTGGCTTTAATGGTGAGCGGGCTCAGCTCCTTTAGCTTTTTGATCACCCGAAGCATCTTTAGTTCACTCTCGGTGGTAAGGCCATATCCGCTTTTGATCTCAACGGCACCGGTTCCGAGCATACGGATCTCCTCCATCCTGACCATCGCCTGCTCCACGAGCTCCTCTTCGGTCGCATTTTGCAATCGGCGGGCAGAATTCAGGATCCCCCCACCGCGTTTAGCGATCTCTTCATAACTCAGTCCTCGGATTTTGTCAATGTACTCGATCTCGCGACTGCCGTCATATACCAGGTGTGTATGTGAGTCGCAAAATGCCGGCATCACCATCCGTCCGGAAGCATCAATTACACGATAATCCAAGCCATTGATAAAATCACGGTCCATCAAATCAGACATCTTCCCAAAATCCTTTATCAAACCACCCTCAATAAAAAGATAAGCATCTTTAATCGTGGGCAGTGATGCCATTTCTGTACCGGCTACCTTGGGTTTAAGCGTGTCATCAGTTTGAAGAAGTTCTTTTATGTTTTTGATGAGGATCCTCATGTGTTTATAGTTTCTTTAGTGCTTGATATTCTGCGTTTTGAAAATTCACCCAAGATCGGGAATAGATGTTAGAAGTTAGATGTTGGATGTTAGATTTTTATTTTGTCGTACATCATACACCCTTGGGTAATTATGGTTTTCTGATCAGCAGCCACGTGTCGTGATATTCAGGATAGCTGCTTCTGATTTGCTGAATGCGGCTGCGTGCCGGTGGCTCAATGTCATACGAGTCAACGGAAACCCTGTGGAAACCTGTTTCTGACATCAGAATGACAGGAGAAAATCCCTGCCCTTGGAGTGTTACCAAAAACCGTTCCGCATTTTCTCTGTAGCTGAAGCTTCCAACTATCACAAAATAGGTGTTTTCGTCGTGAGAAGCTTTATCCTCCTGATTTTCAAAGGTAAAGCGTTCTTCTACAACAAGAATCTCAGCCGGCTCTGCTTCAGGTACCGGATCGGGGATTGGTTCTTCTGCCGGTGGCGCCTCCACTACTGCTGCCATTTCCTGCGACCTGCAACCAAACATCAGCATGCTGATGAGGATCAAAAGAAGAATTAATTGTTTCATAATCAATATTGAATTAAAGGTGTAACATAAACCTGCGAATCACAAAAGTACTGCTTTTTCATCAAACATTCCTGCATGCATTGTTGCGCAAAATTTGTAGCTTCGTATATCATACCATAATTTGTGATTACCAAGATGAAACGCCCGGACAGGATTTTGGCAAACAATAGGATGATTATACAAACACGAGGTTGGAAGTTGGAGGTTTGAGGTTAGAAAAAAGAAAATCTAACATCCAACATCTAACTTCTAACATCAATTCCTGATCTTGGGTAAACTTTCATAACGCAAAATATCAAACACTTAAGAAATATAAACAGATGAACACAAACGATATCCTAACTGAAATTATTGTTCGCGACTATCAGCCAGATGACTATCCTTCCATCATGGAGCTTTGGGAGCTTACCGGCCTTGGTGGCAAAAAACGCGGTGACGATAAAGCTGTGATTGAAAAAAGCATTGCCTTGGGTGGTCGTTTGATGGTAGCTGTTCATAAAGGTAGCCGTTTGGTTGGCACAAGCTGGATGACCTTTGACGGCAGGCGCATCCACTTGCATCACCTGGGAGTCTTGCCCGAATTTCAACGCAATGGAGTTGGACGCCTGTTAAGCATTCGGTCTCTGGAACATGCCCGCAATGAAAACGTGCAGATCAAACTGGAGGTTCATCGCGAAAACAGGGGTGCAGTTGCCTTATATAAGCAGCTGGGGTTCCATTACCTTGGTGATTATGATGTGTACATCATCAGGTCTTTTGCAGAGTGATTCCGTCAGTCACAAGACCTCCCTTGTGCTTTATTTCTCATCCATCAGGATCGAAAGCATCTTGATGGCGGCATCGGCAATAACCGTTCCGGGTCCGAAAACACCCACGACACCGGCATCATAAAGGTATTGATAATCTTGCGGCGGAATGACACCTCCCACTATCACCATGATATCATCACGCCCCAGCTTTTTAAGCTCTTCAATGATTTGTGGTGCAAGCACTTTGTGTCCTGCGGCAAGGCTTGACACGCCAACGATGTGTACATCATTTTCAACCGCTTGCAGGGCTGCTTCTTTTGGCGTCTGGAACAGCGGTCCGACATCTACATCGAACCCAATGTCGGCATAAGCGGTCGCAACCACTTTGGCACCGCGGTCGTGGCCATCCTGCCCCATTTTGGCAATCATGATGCGCGGCCTGCGCCCTTCCAGTTTTGCAAAGTCTTCCGTCATCTTTCTGGCTTTGGCAAAGCTGTCGTTGTTTTCTATTTCCATGGAATATACTCCTGATATTGAACGTATGACGGCCTGATAGCGACCAAATATCTTTTCACATGCAAGTGAGATCTCTCCAAGAGAGGCCCGTTTCCTGGCTGCATCAACAGCAAGTTCAAGGAGATTGCCGCTGCCTGTTTCACAAGCTTTGGTAATGGCCTCCAGCGCCTGGTCAACCTCCTGCTGGTTTCTTTCCGCACGTAGTTTTTCAAGCCGCTTGATTTGTGATGCCCGCACGGCTGTATTATCCACGTCGAGGATGTCAATGGGGTCTTCCTTTTCCCGCCTGTATTTATTTACTCCTACGATGATGTCGCGGCCACCATCGATGCGTGCTTGCTTGCGCGCTGCAGCCTCCTCAATGCGCATTTTAGGTACGCCGGTTTCGATTGCTTTGGCCATTCCCCCGAGGCTTTCAATCTCCTGGATGTGTTCCCAGGCACGATGTGCAATCTCGTGTGTCAGCGACTCTACATAATATGAACCCGCCCAGGGGTCAATGGCTCGCGTCACATCCGTTTCCTCCATAATATAGAGCTGGGTGTTCCTGGCAATACGGGCAGAGAAATCGGTGGGCAGCGCGATGGCTTCGTCAAGAGCATTGGTATGCAGCGACTGGGTGTGTCCAAGTACGGCACCCATAGCTTCGATGCAAGTACGTGCCACATTGTTGAACGGGTCCTGTTCCGTAAGGCTCCATCCTGATGTTTGTGAGTGGGTGCGCAGTGCAAGCGATTTTGGGTTTTTAGGGTTGAACTGTTTTACCAGTTTGGCCCAAAGCATCCTTGCAGCTCGCATTTTTGCAATCTCCATAAAATGATTCATCCCGATTGCCCAGAAAAACGA
>SLNX01000150.1 GCA_007132825.1 Bacteroidales bacterium
GCAGGTGGGAATTACCTCTGGATGCGATTTGGGGAAGGTGTGTGATTGCAATAACCTGCATTTTTTTTGACATACCATCGAGGATGTTGGCCACTTTGGTGCTTGTTTCGCCCGAAATTCCGGTATCAATCTCGTCAAAAATAATGGTTGGAAGCAGGTTCTTTGCGGAGATCATGCTTTTGATACTTAGCATAAACCTTGACAACTCCCCTCCCGATGCTACTTTTGAAATATCTTGCAAAGAACCACCTGGATTGGCGTTAAACAGATAGGTTAGCTGGTCTTTTCCCTGCGGTGTTAATTCTTTTATTGGATCAAGCCGGATCTCAAAACGGGCATGGGGCATGGCAAGGTTTTTTAGGTTATGCAGCACCTCCTTGCATATTCCGGGAATGGCATTCGCCCTTGCGCGCGATATTTCAGCCGCTTTTTTATTCAGTTCCTGCTCAACGCGGTTTAACTCCTGCTTCAATTCTCTGATCTTCCCTTCCAGCGACTCATTCTCAAGGATTTTATTTTGGTATTGATGTTTAACTTCAATGAGTTCTTCAATAGTCCGCACATTGTGTTTATGCAGTAGTTGTTTTAGCTGGTCCAGTCGTGATTCAAGCCGTGCTGCCTCTTCCGGATCGTGTACCACGGCATCCTTTACCCCGTCAATGTCATCTGAAATATCTTTTGCCTCTATCATCAGGGACTCCAATCTTTTGGCAAATTCTCCGTACTTTGATCCGAATTTGGAGAGCGGTTTAATGAGTGATAGGACCTCATTGATCAGATCAATTGAGTTAATGTCTGAATCGCGGAGAAGGTACTGGGTTTTTTCAAGATTGTAGATGATCTCTTCTGCGTGCCGGTGAACTGCTGCTTCCTCCTCAAGGTTTTCAAACTCTTGAACATCAAGCTTTGCTTTGTCAAGCTCGTCATATTGAAACTGATAATAATCAATATCAGCTTTGGCATTTTTTTCCGCACTCTCAAGGGTTTCAAGTTGATTTTTCCGTTCCCTGTAATGGTAAAAAAGTAACTTGTATGATTCACTTTGCTCAAGGATGTTTGCAAAACCATCCACGACGTGAAACTGGAAGTCAGATTTACCGATAAGCAGGCTTTCATGTTGAGAGTGAATATCTATCAACCTTTCACTGATCAGTTTCATCACTTGAAGCGTTACCGGTGTATCATTGATGAAAGCACGCGATTTTCCCTGGGGGGTTATTTCTCTTCTAAAATGTGAATTTGGATCATAGTCAAGGTCATGCTGAAGAAAAAGCTCGCGAATGTTTACCTTTTCTATACTGAAGGTACCTTCAATAATGCATTTTCTTTCTTTGTTTCGCAGTACCCTTGTATCTGCACGCTGGCCAAGTATCAGGGAGAGGGCACCAAGGAGGATCGATTTTCCGGCACCTGTTTCACCGGTAATCACTGTCAGCCCGTCTCTGAAACCGGTGTCAAGCTTTTCAATCAGCGCGTAATTCTCGATCAGCAGGTGCTTCAGCATCAGGTATTGGATTTGTTATCCTGCAAAGATAACAAACTTTCGAATCATCAGTTGCGGTCTGCCATCCGGCGGTACTTTGAGCTGTTTGAAGGGTCTATTTCGGTAAGAATTTCAATGGCTTTATTCTGCTCCATGGTTGGTGCGCCGCCAAACAAGTTAACGAGTTCGTCGCTTTTTGTTGTCATGATAATCTGCATCAGGAAAGTATTCGGTCGCTCTCTGTGGGCTGATTGCAAACTTTCGAGTGCACCGAGCACCTCTGCTCTGCCAAGATCAATGTTGTCGGTCATGGTATCAAAACCAAGCCTGTGATACCTGTACATTGCCTGCCTCATTTGCCTGTATCGGTTATTCATGATGTTTTCGATGAGCCAGTAACGATTTCTTTGACTTTCAAAGGACTTCCAGCCGCGCTCCGGTGTGTTTTGAGCCAGGTTCACGATTTGCTGCGCTTTTTCAAAATAGGGGGTCCCTCCCATTGGAGAAAATGTGTCGAAATCAAATCCGATGATGATGTAGACGTAATAAGCGATCAATGAGGTTAGGTTGGATAAGAAAGCATTGTCTGCATATTCAAGCGGTTGGTGTTCACGATACCGGAATTGCACATCCCTGTCGCGATGATTGAAAAGCGGACTGTCGTAAGCCGTGTTATATATGGGTCGGCGCGATTGTATCTGAATGCTTGCACGGTATTCATCACCGCCCAGGCGTTCTTCGATGGTAATTTGTATAGAGGCCTCTATCCTCTCCCGTGTTTCAAACTGATATCCGGTCCAGTTTGTTTCATTAATGAACTCCCTTAAATCGGCACGAAGCGTTTGCATGACTTGCCGCTCGGTTTCAGACATTCCAGGAGTGGAAATGGAGACCTGACAGTTAAGCTCCTGTCCGGCAAGATTGTTGCCGGCGATTAAAATTAAAGAAAAAAGAATCAGCAGGTTTTTCATCATTTGACTAGGAATTTTTCAAGCATATCAACAATGTCGGTTGCAACTTCCGATTTGTCTTTAAGAGGATAACGAAAAACTTGGTTTTTATTGTCTATGATGGTAATTTTATTGGTGTCATATCCAAAACCGGCAGCACTGTCCTTCAGTGAGTTCAGAATTATAAAGTCGAGATTTTTGTTTTTGAGCTTTTCGCGGGCATTTTTCTCTTCATCGGTTGTTTCAAGGGCAAATCCGACAAGCACCTGCTTTTCCTTTTTTTCACCCATCGCCCATAAAATATCAGGAGTAGGAATCAGTTCGAGCTTAACCATTTGCTTGTTTTTCCCTTTTTTGACTTTTTCCTGATGGATGGTTTTTGGCTTATAGTCAGCAACAGCTGCAGCCATTATGGCCGCATCACATGTTGTATAATGTGTCATGCATGAATTGTACATCTCCTCTGCCGTGGTAACTTTTGTCAGTACAATATTTGGGTGTTTACATTGAATGTCAACCGGTCCTGATACCAGGTTAACTTTAGCACCCCTGTTTGCAAGAGCTTTAGCGAGGGCGTATCCCATCTTCCCGGAAGCGTGATTGCCTATGTAGCGAACCGGGTCAATCGCTTCATGTGTTGGACCGGCTGTAACAAGTATCTGTTTGTTTTGCAAGGACAGTTTTTCCTGGCTGAAATAAGATTCCACCACATTGAATATATGCTCTGGCTCTTCCATCCGGCCTTTCCCCTCGTATCCGCAGGCAAGAAAACCTTCGGCGGGTTCAATCACATCAACATTGTTTTTTTTAAGATAATCAAGGTTTCTTTGAAAGGCAAAGTTTGCATACATTTTGCAATTCATTGCCGGAGCCAGAAACACTTTTTTATCAAAAGCGATCAGCGAGGTGGAAAGGGCATCATCTGCGATCCCATTGGCGAATTTTCCAATGATGTTAGCTGTGGCGGGAGCCACAATAAATACATCACCCCAGTCTGTTAATGCTACGTGCTCGGTGGTGTAGTCGTTCTCCGGACCAAAAACCTCATCATAAACCTTGTTCTCTGAGAGTGATTCAAGGGTTACCCGTGTAATGAATTCAAACGCATTTGCCGTTCCCACCACTTTGACTTCTGCACCAGCTTTTTTAAATAAACGAATTAGAAAAGCGGCTTTATAGGCAGCAATTCCACCGGAGATTCCCAATATGATCTTTTTGTCTTTGAGCATCGTTGACAAATCTTAAGGAGGATCTGACAGATGTTGATGAAAGATTGGGTATTTAAAGTTTTTTGTCTGTTTCCGGAACCCTGTAATAGACTTTGTCTGTAAGAAAAGAGTTGATGGCGATCAGGCTGGGTTTGGGCAGCTGTTCGTAATATCGGGCAATTTCAATTTGCTCGCGGTTTTCAAATACCTCTTCAAGGTTGTCGGTAGAACTGGCAAACTCTTCAAGTTTTGAATTCAGCTCCTCCTTCATCTCCTGCGCGATCTGGTTCGATCGTTTTGAAATGATTACCACAGACTGATAAATGTTACCCGTATCTTTATCAAACGCTCTGAGGTCCCTGGTTACGGTAGTTGTTTCAGATTTTACTTTTTTATATTCCATTGGTTGATTATTATTTTACGGTATTTGTATTTGCTGATTCCCGGAAAGATGCAATCCTATTTTCAGCCTCTTCCTTCATTCGCTCTGCCTGACGCATATAGCCGCTTTCTGGATAGCGCCTTGCAAAGGCATTGAATGCTTCCAGTACATTCTCAAAACGCTCCTCCTGCCTTTGGGGAATGCTGTTGGAGGCAAATTCAAAATGCGCCTTGATGATCAGGAAAGTGGCTTCTTCCCGGTATTCTGAATCGGGAAAATCTTTGTTGAATGTATCAAAGGTGGTGGCAGCTGCCATATAATCACTAATATTCATGAAAAGCTTGCCCGTGTTAAATCTTTTCTTTTCTAGCTTGTAGCGCAATTCATCGATCAGTTGATTGGCATCCTCAACCCGTTCACTGGTGGGATAGCGATTGATGAATCGTTGAAGTTCCCGAATTGCCTGCATGGTATTGGTTTGGTCGAGCGAATACCGGGGTGAATCCAGATATAAACAATATGCGCTGAGAAATGAAAACTCTTCTGCATGGGGACTTCTTGGAAAAGCATTTGCAAAGGATTTGAAGTAGTGACTTGCCAATGTGTAATCTCTCATCTTGTAATGTGCCATGGCATAATAATAGTTTATCTCTTCAGCCCTGGCGGTTCCCCTGAAAAAGGGGATAACATCAGTAAGCAGGGTAATGGCTCTTCCATAGTTTTCCTCTTCGTAGTATTCAATCGCCCTTTTGTATTTCAATTCGTAATCATCGCTTTTAAGCAAACGCTGATATTCACTGCAAGAGCTGAATATCATCAGAAAAAAGAAAAAACCGGGAAATATGTATATCCTTTTCGAAACTGACATGTATAAAGATTCATTTAAGTGAATGCACTTCAAAATACCTTATAGGTTCGTTGAATCAGCCAGCAAAGATAAACAATTAAACTGGAATGGATTGCAAAAAAAACTTAAAGCTTTTTAATCTCTAAGCCACTAAATATCAGACCTCCCTTTATGTGAAGCACCTTTGATGGGTCAGTGCCGGCAGCGCGGCCATTTTTGTATCTCTGATCCTCTACTCCTGCAAATATATTCGAGATTGCCGTTTTTACAGTCCAATCCTGAGGCACATAAATGTTACAACCCCCAAAGATGCAGGAAACTTCCAGCGAAGCTGAATCCCGGATTACGGTATTCTCATGAAATACAATATCTGCACCACCAAACACACATACCACTTCTCCTCCAACAAATTCATCTGACTCTATTACGGTTTTACCACCACTGAATACATGAACCGCATTTACCGTTTTGTCGTTGACCTCATTTATCCATTCTCCTTTTTTTTTTATGCCCCCCAGCGTCCTGGGAAACAGGAAAAGGATTCCGGCAATGATCAGAGCAATGGGTATGGCATAAGTGATGACCACAGAAAGTCCAACACCAAACACATACGGAGCCAGAAAGACCAGGCCGATGCTCAGCAATATCAATCCGGTTGTTCTGTTTTCTCGCGAAAAGAAAAAGTACAAACCCAGAAGTACGAGTATCATTGGCCATTTAAAGAGAAATGAAGGTACCTCAAATGGCAATCCGATATCGGTTTGCTGGAGCAAAAAGATACCGCCAATGATGATTAAAATGAAACCCAGAAGGGTTCTGCCAGACCTTTGACTTTTCATGTTTTCAGCTATTTATAAGTTTTTTTCGATGAACATGCAAATATAATACATTTTCAAAAGCATAAATTTAATTTATTTGCAGATTAAAATGTTTAATGTTTACGTGGATGAATCAAACATTATGACAGCCTTTTTGTTGATTATGCAAGACTAATTAATGAATTTATTTACTTTTTCAGATAATAAATAACAATGTTACACGCAATTCTACGCACTTTCTTTAAGTTGTTGCTTATTGTTTTGGTGTTGTATTCGGGGTATGCATATGCTCAACAGGGGACGATCCGTGGACGTGTATATGATGAAAGCACAAACGAAGGCCTTCCTTTTGTAAACCTGATTATTGAAGGTACCACCATTGGCAGTACAACCGACTTTGACGGCAATTTCATTTTTACGGGAATTGAACCGGGTTTTGTGCGCTTGAGGGTTTCAGCTGTTGGATATGAGACAAGGCTGAGTTCTGAAGTCATGGTTACTGCCACCCGTTCAGCGAATATCGACATTGGGTTGCGTGAGCGTCCGATAGATCTTGAGGCTGTGGAAGTACGTGTTTCCCAGTTTGAACGCAGGGATGACAGCCCGGTTTCGCTGCGCAGACTTGGCATTCAGGAGATCGAGCGCAGTCCGGGTGCCAACAGGGATATAAGCCGTGTAATCCAGGGGCTTCCAGGGGTAGCTTCAACACCCGCTTTTCGTAACGATGTAATTGTAAGAGGCGGCGGGCCGGCCGAAAACAGCTTTTTCCTGGATGGTGTAGAGATCCCGAATATCAATCACTTTGCAACACAGGGCGCAAGCGGCGGTCCGGTGGGTATCATCAATACCGACTTTATCAGGGAGGTGGAGATGTATTCAGGCGCTTTCCCTGCCAACAGGGGCAACGCGATGAGTTCCGTGTTTGAATTCAGGCAAATCAACGGGAATTCAGACCGGCTTAATTTCCAGGCTACCGTTGGGGCAAGCGATCTTGCCCTTACAGCCGATGGTCCCATCGGTGAAAATACCACCTTCATTGCTTCAGCAAGAAGGTCTTATCTGCAATTTCTTTTTGGCGTGGTTGGCCTGCCTTTTCTACCGACATATAACGGTTTTCAATTCAAAACCAATACCAGGGTGTCCGATAATTCTACACTCACGTTTGTTGGCATCGGTGCCATCGACAAGTCGGTGCTGAACCTGGATGCCAACGAAAC
>SLNX01000052.1 GCA_007132825.1 Bacteroidales bacterium
GCTCCGGTAAAACTTCCTTTTTTATGTCCAAAAAATTCACTTTCGAACAGCGACTCCGGAACGGCCGACATGTTCACAGCCCCAAATACTTCTTCCTTTCTGGCGCTCATTTTATGGATCCCCCTGGCCACAAGCTCTTTACCTGTTCCACTTTCACCCAAAATCAAAACAGAGGTGTCGTGTGTTTTGGCAACTTGCTGCATCTGCTGCAAAATGGACCTAATGGATGGCGACTGACCGATAATATCATCGCCAATTTTCTCATGCACGGCATTCTGCAGGTATTTGGTGCGGCTTTTGTAGCTGCTAAGATTGGCGTTCAGTTCCGCAAATTTTCGGGTGCGCTCAATAGCGATCCAAATGTCTTCAGCCCTGAAGGGCTTGCGAAAATAATCTACGGCACCTCTGCGCAACGCACCGATTACAGTATCCATATCTCCCTCAGCACTGATCATAACAACCTCAATATGAGGAAAATCGGCTTTTACCTTCTCCAGCACCTCCAAACCGTTCATTTCAGGCATCATAAAATCGCAGATCAAAATGTCAACAGAATGCGCATTCATGATCTCAAAAGCCTTTGAGGGCTTTTCTGCCACGTGTAAGTTCGATTTGTCTTTGAGCATGGAGCGCATCAGGTTCCTGATTATCGGGTCGTCGTCGAGTACCAGTATGCCAAGGTTGGTATGTTCCATAATTATAGGTTTAATTCTGATCCGGAAAGCTAAGTGTAATTTTTGTGCCCTCTCCCTCCTTGCTTGTCACATGTATGGTTCCGTTGTGTCTTTGAACAAATTCCTTAACAAGAAGCAGACCCAGTCCTGACCCTTTTTCATCGTTAGTGCCTCGGGTAGTTACCTGTGATTCATCTACAAACAGCTTTTGCTGGTTCTTTTCAGGGATACCTATGCCATTGTCTGTAACTTCAAAACAAACTGAACTCTCTTGCCGGTAGGCTTTAACAGATATTCTTCCGCCCGGATTGGTAAACTTGATGGAATTGCCTATCAGGTTTTGAAGTATGCTTTTAAGCATGTTTCGATCGGCCGTTAAAGTCAGGTTGTCATCAACCAAATGGCTTATTGCGATCTGTTTTTTTTCTGCTTGTTGCCCCATAAGGCGAACTGTTGATGTAATCAGGTTTTCAACCGGTATTTGCTCATGAGAAAGCTCCAGGTCTCCCGTTTGCGAGCGGGTCCATTGCAGCAGATTGACGAGAAGGGTATATGTCTCATTCGTTGAGTTATTGATGCTTTCCACGATCTCAAAATACTCTTCCGAACCGGGCTCCAGAAAGCCCTCTGCTAAAGTGGAGATGAACATGGATATGTTTGCAAAAGGGGACTTTATGTCGTGAGCGATTACTGAATACAAGCGGTCTTTTGTCCTGTTAATCTTCCTGATCTCTTCTGCTTGTTTGGTCACCTGGTTTTTTGCATGCGTCAGCGCTATGTGATTGTTAACCCTGGCAATCAGTTCCTCTTTTTGAAAAGGTTTTGTGATATAATCCACACCACCGGAGCTAAACCCCTCCACCAGATCGCTGGTTTCTGTCTTTGCTGTCAGAAATATTACAGGGATATCCTGAAGGCGCGGATTCTCTTTCAGCATCCGGCAAAGGGTAAAACCATCGGTTCCTGGCATCATCACATCCAACAGAATCAGGTCTATCTTGTTTTCCTTTAAGATATTCAATGCATCATCCGCATTCAGCGAAAGCGCAATCTGATATCCTTCCTTCTTAAGAAAGTTACTGACAACTTTAAGGTTTTCCTTGTTGTCGTCCACAACAAGAATCGAGAAGTCTGACTTTTGCAGTTTATTCATTGCTTCGCAGCTTTTCTATAGTTTATGCAAAGGGGAAACAAATATACATGAATTTTTTTTCCATGCGAAATTACACACAAACGCATAAAAAAAATCATGGGAAACCGAAGCGGTTCCTCCTGTACAGGAGAAATATACATGTAAAATTTCATTTGAGAAGCCGAAAGAAGAGCACAGCGAACCTTTTTATTTTTTATTTTCTTCCAGAATTTTTTCAAATTCATCAATAAGTTGCGAAAACTGTTTCAAATCATATTTGATCTCCTCCAGGTCAAAATTTTCAATGTGTTGAATGAGTTTGTTGGCAAAGCCAATGAATGGAATCACCTGGTATTCGGTCGCGCGTTCTTTGAGTTCATAAGCAAAAGACTCTATCCTGAAAAGGACAAATTGATCCTTTATACTATTCCAGTGGGGCAGGAATTCTTCTTTAAGAATTAAGAGAAAGTCTGTAAGCTGTTGTATTGCGGAATTGGAAAATGACACTTTATCAAAATCAGCGATCATCGATTTGTGATTTTCCCCTGCCTGCCTCAAAGCCATGTCGGGTTTAAGTTCCGGTTTTGCGTCTGTAACCTGAACTTCAGGGATTTGAACCAAAAAAACAGAACCCTTCCCGGGTGTGCTGTCTACCGTGATCGTCCCATTCATGATCTCTGTGAGTTTTTTTGAAATGGCAAGACCCAGGCCGGTTCCTTCATAGTTTCGGTTCGCTTCCGCACTGGCCTGGAAGAACTCTTCAAAGATCAATTCAGTTTGTTCTTTCGAAATGCCAATACCTGTATCTGAAACTGAAAACTCCAGCACGCCAGTGTTTTTATCTGTAAAAGAAAAATGCGCTTTTAAAACAATTTCTCCCTCATGGGTGAACTTGACCGCATTGCTGATCAGGTTAAAGAGTATTTGCTGCAGCCTGTTGGCATCAATAATGATTTGGGGTGGCATGTCTGATGAAATGTCGGTTATAAAGCCGACACCCTTTTTTTTGGCTTTTTCAACAAACAGGGTATGGGTTTCATAAAAAAGTTTGGCAATGTCAGTTTTCTGCTTCACAGGCAGCATTTTTCCAGCTTCAATTTTTGACAGATCCAGAATGTCATTGATAAGTGACAATAAAAGATTCCCCGCCGAAACAATGTATCCTACCTTTTTCCTGTTACTCTCGCGTCTCAGGCTGGTGTGCAATATTTCGCTAAAGCCAAGTATGGCATTGAGCGGCGTACGAATCTCGTGACTCATGTTTGCCAGAAACTCGCTTTTGGCCCGGTTGGCAGACTCTGCATGGAGCCGGGCTTCCACGAGCTGTTCCTCCGCCTGCTTCCTGGCAAGCAAAAGACCGGTTTGCCTTGCGAATAATTCAACAATATAGCTGTCGATGTAGGGTTCTTCTTTGGATGTAAAAAAGGTGAAGTCGCCCATGGCCTCCTCACCCCTCATAATCTTTAACACATACATCGGACCAATGTCAATAACCCTTTCTATCCTGTCTGTAATAAAACCCGGGACCACGCCTCCTGTGAGCTGTCTGGCACTTTCAAAGCGGGTTAAGGTTTGACCCCGGATTTTTTCTTCTCTTATCGGATCATGTTTCCAAACCTTCCCCTCAATCTTGTATCCAAGAAGTTTGGAGATTTCTTCTGTCTGTTTGCCCATTCCGGCGGTAGCAACGGTGGTAAAACTTTTATCCTCAGGATTATTCAGGTTGAGCACTGCAAAACGCGCACCACTGACCTCCTTAAAGATTCTGACAATAGAATGGAAATCGACATCATGAGCCGCCATTTGTAGAAATGACTCTGCAGACTGCACAAGTTTTTCAAGCGACAATTCTGTTTTTTTTCTCGGAGTAATGTCTGCGATAAACCCTTTAATGTATTTGGGAGCACCGTTACCGCAGTATGCAATCTGTCCCCGCTCCAAAACCCAGCGGATTTTGCCATCCTTGCGTATTATCGGATATTCAAGTTCCAATGGGTCTGTATTGTCGATGTGCTTCCTCCAAAGTTCATAAAGATGGTCGCGATGGTCAGGGTGGATGACATCATTGAAACTCAGGCGATGGTTATTGAGTACCTCTATTCTGTCATATCCTGTAATGAATTCAAAGCCGTTGCTTAGGTAGGTCATTGTCCAGTGTTTATCAAAATGACACCGGTAAATAAAGCCGGGAAGATTGCTTAACAAGGTGTTGGTTAATCGCAACTCCCTGGAAATTTCCATCTTTTCCTTTAAAATTTGCTCAATAGCCACATCAGATGTTTTGTCAACAGAGGTGTCAGCCCTGCCAAACCACTTTTTAAGCTGAACAAACTTTTTTCTGAGCATACAAAGCCATTTCGGAAACGCGCAAAGGTAATGATAAAATAAAAAAATGCCACACATAAATGGGGCATTTTAATGTAATAAAGAGAAAAAATGCTTAATTTCCAAAAGTGAGAACTGCATTTAGCGACTGGCTGAGTCCTTCACGAAGCTCCTGTGAGTTGAACGGCTTGATGATGTATCCGGACACTCCTCGTTTCTCCAGGTCTTTCCGCTCTTTTGCACCATCAACGTTGCTTAATACGATGACCGGAATGTTTTTGAAAGAGTCTACCGACTTGATCTTGTTAATTAACTGATAACCATCAATACGAGGCATGATTAAATCTGTAACAATCACATCTGGTGAAAGCCCCTCTTTTATTTTTTTCAAAGCATCCTCTCCGTCAACAGCTGTTACGACATCATAGTTCCCTGACAAGATGATTTTAACCAGGGACCGGAACTCTTTGATGTCATCTACAAGAAGTATTTTCTTTTTCATAATACATTCTTATTGTTTTTATAAAACTATCAATTATTGTGCCCAAGTCGACACACTTTTGCTTATCAGAACATTGAGATTTTTCCATTTTCAAGGCTTTACCTAATTATCTTCGGAAACGAACAACGTTGTAAGCGAAAAAGAAGACAGTATTCAATGGAGAGATTGCTAACCTATGCTGAATGTCAGCGGCCAATAATCAGCTTTTGAACACTTTGTGTGTTATTGCTTTGTAAAACAACAAGATATATGCCAGGGTTCAAGCTGGCGGGAAACCAGCTCAGGTAATGATAGCCGGCGTTGAAACCACTGTTGGCAATCGTTTGCACGTGCCTGCCATGCAAATCCAGCACCCTGATGGTTACGTGCTCACTTTCAGGAAGGCTGAACCGGATTGTCGTTTCGCTGCTGCGCGAAGCAGGGTTTGGATAGGGGGGCAATAATTCTGGTGTTAATGCAATGTATCCTTCGGGATATTCATCTTGCGATATTACGATACTGAACCGCGGTATGTCTGTCAGCTTTGTTGCGGATGGGGTAAAGGAGATGTTGCCACCGGTGTTACCTGACTCAAGATTGCCAGAAGAGGATCCTGTTTTTTTAAAATTTCCGGTAACCACCTGCGGTGGCAGATTTAAAGGTTTTTGACCCTGTTCTGCGTCACTTTGTAGTTGCCTTTTTCTGAAAACCTGAAACTGCTTGCCGGATGTTCCCGACTGCATGGGGATAGACTCCTTTTTTTCGTGGTCCATAAGGGTGAGCTTCAGGTGTGCAGGCCACCAGGTGGGTATCGACCATTTCAGGGAATAGGTTCCGTTGATTGCCTCTTTGTTTCGCATTCCATCAAGATAAACGGGTATGAAAACCATTTCTTCAAAATCAAAGGGCAAATTATTGATCACCATTGGAAGTTGATTTTCGCTCGTGGTGGTAAAGAGTTTAAGCCAGGTGTCTCCCATGGGCTCAAGCTGATAGGCGTCCCAGGGATCTTCTCCCCTTTTTCCTTTTTCAGACAAGATGATATACGCGTGTGCTTTCAATCCGTCGGCCTGCAGCTTAAGGGCAAGGGGCAGGGTTTCCTGAACCGGTGAATTGTAAGTTGTGTTTTCCGATTGCTGTGCGTAAACAGCACCTGTTGTTTTGACGTCGTGGGTCATGCTGAAAACCGGTTCCGGAGCATTGGCACGGACCCAGAATGCCTGAAATGGTGCAATCAGGCCGTTGTTGTCGATACCAGGTACAAAATCGGGATCTTCTATATCTGTGATGCTTGCGTTCCACGCCATAAAACCCCCTTCTCCATCGTTGGCACCGGCGACCCACACATAGAAAGTTTCATCCACGTTTGTTCTTGTCCAGCCTGTTGAAGCTTGCCAGTCGAGACTTGCGGTGGTCGGATTTCCAACCAGATTCCATCCGGTGTTCATTGAGGGGATGTCGACGGTGTCAATGATATTGCTTTCAGGACGCTCTGTATGGGTGATGTTAAAATTAAAAGAGGCCCCGTTCATATATTCCTGACCTGTAGCGGTCATTGTTACAGGCAGTGTGTCATTGTAAAAGCCACTGTTTCCGGGCAAACCGGCACCGTTGAACACATAATGGAAGTGCCCGCGACCACCGTTTACATCATCAGTGAGGGTTTCCGGGTGGCGCCAACCCATATTGGTTGTACCCAATACTGTTTCTTCAAACCAAAGGATGTTGGGCTGTAATTCCGGATGGTCTGATCCTGTGAATCCCTGACTTACAAATCCGTTAAACAGGTCCTCATAATTAGTGTTTACAGGCGATGACACCATCCGCCAACCTTTGCTTCCGGTAATTTCCTGCTGCATTTTCACCTGGCCGCTTCCTGTCACGGAAAAGGTAACCAGACTTTTTCCCGGAGGCATAATCAGGGTGCCGTTGATCAGTATCAGCTGGCCATTCACAATCTGGTCGCCAAGTGCCTGCACATCGTTGCTGTTGTTTATGGTCAGGTTGTTGACTATATCGGGCAAACCGTTTCCGGTAATTTGCGGACCTGTGCCATCGTAAACATAATTGGCCTGTGTACTGAAATTGCGACCTGAACTTTTAATACTTCCCGACCCGCCGGAAGCACTGATCCCTTCATCCGAGCCGATATGCAGTGTGCCACCGGCTGCAAGGACAAAGCTGCCTGCCCCGGAAATGTGAAACTCATTGGTTACGAGTGTTCCTGTATTGCCGATGGTGATTTGCCCATTGTTTGCTACGTTTGATGTTAGGGTTAC
>SLNX01000122.1 GCA_007132825.1 Bacteroidales bacterium
GACGTTTTGCCACCTACAAAAGGGCACATTTGCTGTTTAATGACCTCGATAGACTTTCACGCATAGTGAACAACCCGGAGATGCCGGTTCAGTTTATCTATGCCGGGAAAGCCCATCCGGCGGATAAAGCAGGACAGGAACTCATCAGGCACATCATGGACATCAGCAAGCGGAAAGAATTCCGCGGGAAAATCCTTTTCCTGGAGGATTACGACATGGAGCTGGGAAGGGAGCTGGTTAAAGGAGTGGATGTTTGGCTGAATACCCCTACCCGACCGCTGGAAGCATCTGGAACCAGCGGCGAAAAAGCTGTTTTGAACGGTGTAATGAATTTGAGCGTCTTGGACGGCTGGTGGGCTGAAGGTTATGTTGAAGAGGCCGGATGGAAGCTTAAGGAGGAGAAAACATTTGAAAATCAGGACTTCCAGAATGAACTGGACGCCGAAACTGTTTATACCATCCTCGAGACAGAGGTGGCACCCATGTTTTATGACAGGGATAAAAACGGACTTCCAAAAGAGTGGATTCGCTGGGTGAAGAATTGTATTGCCAAAATTGCACCCCATTACACCAACAAAAGGATGATGGATGATTACTTCGACATCTTCTACAATAAACTCTTTGATACTTCGGAGCGGATGATGCGTGAGAAATACAAAAATGCCAGATCGCTGGTATTCTGGAAGAATAGAATCATCCAAGCCTGGGATAAGATTGAAGTGGTTGACCGTAAGGTGCTAACCAACTCGGGAAAAACCATTATGCTTGGAGAACCTTTTGTTGCTGAAATTCTTTTAAAAGCGAACGGAATCAAGGACTCAGATTTTGGTCTGGAGGTGGTATTTGTTCAGAAAACGGTAGGTGGAGATCGTGAAATTGTATCGGTTTACGAGATGGAACTGGTTGGCCATGAAAATAAATTGTTAAGATACCGTTGTGAAGTGCCGGCAAAGCGTACCGGTGACTTCAATTATGCTTTCCGGATGTTTCCCCGGAGCAACGACCTGGCACATCGTCAGGATTTCCACCTGATCAAGTGGATATAATTGCAGTTTTCGCAATTACTTTGTAAATTTGATTCTGTCTTGTCCTGAAATAGGTTTACACTTTTTGTAAACACAAATCAGGATTATGAGACACAAATTAAACAAATCAACTTAAAACTATAAACCATTTAAAATCATGAAAATACTGGAAGGAAAAACAGCACTGATTACCGGTGGTTCGCGTGGTATTGGCCGTGCCATAGCCCTGGGTTTTGCACAAACCGGAGCTAATGTAGCATTTTCAGACCTTAAATACGATGAAAATGCAGCAGCACTCGAAAAGGAACTGCAGGCACTTGGTGTAAAGGCAAAAGCTTATGCATCAGATGCCGGTAGCTTTGCTGACAGTGACAAACTGGTTGGTGATGTGATTGAAGATTTTGGGAAAATTGACATTCTTGTCAACAATGCCGGCATTACCAAAGATACTTTGTTGATGCGCATGACCGAAGAGATGTGGGATGCTGTAATCCAGGTAAATTTGAAATCTGCTTTCAACCTGACCAAGGCTGTCCAAAAATACATGCTCAAGCAGCGTAGTGGCAGCATCATCAACATGAGTTCCATTGTTGGATTGGGTGGTAATGCCGGGCAGGCAAATTATGCAGCATCAAAAGCGGGGATGATTGCTTTTACAAAATCGGTGGCGCAGGAAATCGGGGCCAGGAATATACGCGTCAACGCAATAGCACCTGGCTTTATTGAAACGGAAATGACAGCCAAGCTGCCGGAGGATGTGAAAAAAGAGTGGGCGGAAAAAATACCGCTGAAACGTGCAGGCACACCTGATGATGTGGCCAACATGGCAATCTTTCTTGCATCAGACATGGCCTCCTACGTTACAGGACAGGTGTTCACTGTGTGTGGCGGAATGAATAAGTAAATTTCCACAAATGTATTGTCGTCAGATCAATGCGATACAGTTTAAAAACCTGGAAGAGCTCACCTTGCATCTTTCACCGAAGTTCAATTGTTTTGCCGGCCATAACGGGGCCGGCAAAACCAATTTGATGGACGCAATATATTACCTTTCCTTCTGCAAAAGCTTCACCAACCCGTCTGATACGCAAAACATCCAATTTGGTAAAGACTTCTTCCTGATACAGGGTCAATACAAACTCAATGGCCAGGAAGACACCATCCACTGCGGCGTAAAGAAAGGGCAACGGAAAAGTTTTAAACGCAATAAAAAAGAGTATGAGCGGCTTTCAGACCATATCGGGAAGTTTCCGCTTGTTCTTCTGAGTCCTGCAGACACCCAACTGATCCTTGGCGGCAGTGATGAACGCCGGAAATTCATTGACGGCGTAATCGCTCAATACAACAATGAATACCTTCACAAGCTGATTAATTACAACAAGGCCCTGCAACAAAGAAATGCCCTGCTGAAGATATTTGCCGAACAAAAACGGTTTGATTCTGCATCTCTGGATATCTGGGATGAGCACCTGGTATTTAACGGTCATTACATATACAATGAACGAAAGGCTTTTTTTGACGATTTCATGCCGGTATTCATGGATTATTACGCGTTTTTGTCCCAGGAGAAAGAACAAACAGACATTGTTTATGACAGCAGCCTGCATCAGGGTGAATACGAAAAGCAACTGATTGAGGCCCGCAATAAGGACCGGGTCCTTCAATATACCAGTGTCGGAATACATAAGGATGACCTTGTTTTCAGGATTCACAACGAAGCTGTTAAGAAATTTGGGAGCCAGGGGCAGCAAAAATCGTTTATCATTGCCCTGAAACTGGCACAATTTTCTTTTACCAAAAAGATTAAAGGTTATAATCCTATTTTGCTTTTTGATGATATTTTCGATAAGCTGGATGCTTTAAGGGTAAGGCAGTTGATGCACCTGGTCAGCAAAGAGGACTTTGGCCAGGTGTTCGTCAGCGATACACATCCGGAAAGGCTGGAGGAGCTTTTTACCGAAATTGATTCGGAATGTAAGATTTTTATTATGGATGAGGGGCAGATATCTTATACCAAAACCCTTAACGGGTCTAATTAATCAAGTTATGCCGGGAACAAACGAAAGACCATTGGGGGATATCATTAAAACTGTGTTGAAAAAACACGGCCTGGAAGAAAAATTGACTGAAACAGAGATCTTTGCATCGTGGGGAAAGATCATGGGAGCACCAATTGCGAAATATACGGAAAGGTTATCTTTGAAGCAGGGGAATTTGATTGTATACCTGCGCTCTTCCGTTTTGCGGAATGAATTATCCTATGCCAAGACAAAGATCATCAGGATGATCAATGATGAATTGGGAAAGCCTGCTGTTCGCGATATTGTTTTCAGATAGGTTGTTCATCGCTGAGCTCCAGCTCCGGTTTTCCCTTTACTACCGCTTTCACCTTTGCCTGTACAAACCTTTTAGGGGCCAGCAACTGAGCCACACGATCATCGAGATGAAGTTTTACCTCTTCTCCGAAACAATCCTGAAGTACCAGCACTTTTTGCCTGTAACCATCTGTAAAAACCATCTCTTCCAGCCGGTCAACCGGAAACTGATAGATTTTCCCTGATTCATAACAGGGGTGCTGTGGTTCGAGAATCACGTACCCATCTGCTGAAACTCCGATCACCTGACAGCTAATCGATCCTCCAATCGTAATGGGATAACGAACATAGTGTTTCTTTTTCAGCATGTGATCATTTCCGTTCACATCGCGCAACACAAAATATGATGCCTTACGGGTCGGGTCATACCTTTCGTCGGCAACCCGGAAAGAGTGATGCGTCCCAATCTCAAGCATTGAGACCGGCTGTTTCAGGGTGGAAGCCTGAAGATAAATCTTTCCTTTTTTTATCCTGACCAGAAGGCATTTGATCTGGCTGGGTGGGTTATCCCAAAGATTTTTGTCGTGGATGCGTACTTTCCACTGTTTATCCAAACGGTCTCGCACCATGAATAGATGCTCCTCCTCTTTCAGGATGTTTTTAACTTTGTCTTTACAAACAAAGTCAAAGGAATAGACTTCCCCTTCACGGTAAAAGGGATGTTCCGGTTCCAGAAAAACCTTTCCGTTACAGTTTACCTTATCCACACGACAATTGATTATTTGTCCCGGCTCAAATCCATATCCGACATAGTATGATTTGGTTAAAAGGATTTTATAGCCGTTTGGATCTTCCAAAACGTAATATTCATCGTCCGGCCCCAATGAAACCGTTTTCCTGACGCGGAACGGATAAACAGCACCCTCTTTCAGTCTGGCATTGGGTATATGCACATAATGGATATCCATCTCAGGTTATTCAGAAATAATGGATGATGATTTGATGAATTTTCCACCTTGCTCTGTGATCTTTGCTTTCATTTTTTTAAAGCCCTCATTGTCTATCGGTTTGGTCCCATCTTCAATAACATAGGTGGTAAAACCTTCCTTTATGGCGTCCAGGGCTGAGAAGCCTACACAAAAGTCGCCTGCGAGACCCACTATATACACCTCTTTCACCCCTTTCCCTTTGAGGAAATCTGAAAGGCCTGTGCTGTTTTTGTATTCATTGTCATGGAATGTACTATAGCTGTCAATTTCAGGATGCATCCCTTTTCTAAAGATGGCAGCCACGCGCTTCAGTGACAAACTTTCGGCCAATTCAGCCCCTTTTGTTCCTTGAACACAGTGATCAGGCCAAAGGATCTGCTCGGTGTCGCCAAGGTGGATGGTTTCAAACATTTTTTTACCGGGATGGGCGGAAGCAAAACTCAGATGGTTAGCCGGATGCCAGTCTTGTGTGGCAACAACCATCGGAAAGTGCTTTTGCAATTCGTTGATGGTTGGAATGATAGTATCACCGTCAGGAACTGCAAGTGCACCGCCCGGAAGAAAATCGTATTGAATGTCGGTTAGAATCAGTACTTTCATTGGGTTTGTCTTTTTTGCATATCCGTCATTAATTTTGTCTGAAGGTTTAGCAGGTTTTGAGAAACACCCACTTTGTAAATATGTGGGAAATCAAAACGTTTGTGCTCATCTGGCAAAAGGCCCAGGCGCTCTTTTGCCAGATCACGTATCTCAGCGGCCGTTTTGGTTTTATTGATAACCGTTCCATCCTTTATATGCTCAATAAAAAGGTTTTCAAATGTTAATCCTTTCAATGACAGTGATTTTTCTTTTTCAAACGGATGCACCATAATATCGGGGCTGGATTCAGTTTCGAGTGCGACGCAGTCTGCATAATAACGGCCATCTCCATTAAGGTACCTCAGTACTTTCTTCTTTCCCGGCAATGTTGTCTTTTGCAGATTTTCGGAAATTTTTAATCTTGGTTTCCCGTCAGAATGTGCCAGTTTAAATACCCCATCGATAGCACCATCGGGTCGGCCGGTAATCATGCTGGTTCCTACGCCGAAAATATCAATGGCTGCATTCTGGTCGAGCAGACTTTTAATCACTCTTTCATCCAGCTGGTTGGAGACAATGATCTTTGTTTCAGTAAGTCCTGCTTCATCAAGCATGGTTCTTGCTCTTTTTGAAAGATAGGCGAGGTCGCCACTGTCGAGCCTGATCCCGCTTAGTGTTTTTCCATGCTTTGCCAGCTCTTTACCAACTGTAATTGCATTTGGCATGCCACTTTTCAGGGTGTTGTAAGTGTCAACCAGAAGCACACACTGATCAGGAAACACCTTGGCATAAGCCCTGAATGCATCCAGCTCACTGTCGAAACTTTCTATAAAAGAGTGGGCCATGGTCCCACTTGGCGGGATGTCATGAATTTTAGCAGCAAAAACGTTGGACGTACTGTCGAAACCTCCAATCACAGCCGCTTTGCTGGCATGAATGCCACCAGTACTTTGTGCGCGTCGCAAACCAAAATCGGTTAATAACCTGTTGCCGGCTGAAAAACGTACCCTGCTGGCTTTTGTAGCAATTAGCGATTGAAAATTCAGCAGATTTAGCAACAAGGTTTCAACAAGCTGTGTTTCAATGATGTTTCCTTCAACGTGAAGAATGGGCTCAACGGGAAAAACAATTTCACCCTCTTGCATGCCATAAATCGTACCCCGGAAACTAAACGACTTCAGATATTCAAGGAAATCGGTGTTAAACTCCTGTTTGTGCAAGTAATCGATGTCAGATGAACCAAACTTAAGGTCTCCAATGGAGTCAATGAGGTCAGATAACCCTGCAAATAGGACATATCCCCCGTTAAAAGGCAGTTTTCGGAAAAAATAATCAAAACCGGCCTGAGTTTGATGTTTGTTGCTCAAGAAATAGGCTTGTCCCATGGTTAACTGATACATGTCGGTATACAGTGGGGAAAACCTTGTGATATTTATCTGATCATGATATTTATGGGTCATAACTCAACCGATTCCCTGTTTTCAGCTTGTTTTGATTACAAATACCTGAGAAGTTTCATATTTTACCACTTTTATCTTTTCCCCTTTGTCGACAAATCCGGTCAAAGCCGTTGCATCATAAATCTCATCGTCAATATCCACTTTGCCACTGGGCCGTAGCATAGTAAATGCAACTCCTGTTTGTCCTACTAAACTCTTCATTGTGGCATCTGCTGAAGTATAACCTGCATCCGTTTGTTGAATGGTATCTAGAGCCAGTTCCCCAAACCGCGTTGTTGAAAAAAGTTTCTGACCCAGATAAAATGACCCCGTCAATGAAACAAAAAAGGCAATGATTACGATAAGGAACGCTTTAAGTATCTCTGCGCCGGGAACTCCCGTGAAATCAAATCCCACATTGCCAACCATGGCAAGTGCCAGTCCTGAGATCACAAAAATAGCACCCAATACTCCTGTTACGCCAAA
>SLNX01000141.1 GCA_007132825.1 Bacteroidales bacterium
TAGCCGGACTGGCCGGATGGATCAATGAAGCACTCGACAAACTGTTGCTTAAGTTTATCCTTCCCGAAGAAATCGCCATGTCGCAGGTGGGAATCTACGGTGCTGTTTACAAGCTATCCATCATGATGACTATCTTCATCCAGGCGTTCCGGTTTGCCGCCGAACCTTTCTTCTTTGCCATGGCAAAGCAACAGGATGCGAAAAACACCTATGCGCAGGTGATGAACTATTTTGTGATGGCCTGCCTGGTTATTTTTCTCGGCATCACCCTTTTTATAGACATTTTCAAACATTTTATCGGAGCACAATACCACGAAGGCTTAACAGTGGTACCTATATTGCTTTTGGCAAACCTCTTTCTGGGAATCTACTTCAACCTGTCAATCTGGTACAAACTAACAGGAAAAACCTATTTCGGTGCCTGGTTTTCTCTGGTTGGGGCAGCCATCACGATTTTGCTGAACCTTTGGTGGATACCGGTTGCAGGTTATTACGGGTCAGCATGGGCGACACTCATCTGCTACATGTCGCTGGCCATACTTTCTTATGTTTTCGGACAAAGGCATTATAAAATTCCTTATCAGGCAGCAAGGATCTTTCTAATGATCTCATTTGCGGTCATGATCTTCCTTGTCAGCTTTCTTACCTCCGGGCTGCCAGTCACGATGATGTATGTTGCACACCTTCTTTTGCTGGGTTTGTTTTTGTTTGTTATAATGATTTCCGATTCCGCATTAAGGAACGCACTTAAGCGGTTTGAGGTAAGGTTACGGAACTAAAACAGCACGAATCCAGTTTACAAATCCTCTACCCTTTCCCTCTTTTATTCATAATTATTTTATATTTTTGCGGCTTGAAATTGAATTATTTCCCTGAAAAACAGATATTCCACATTGATTCTGAGCCGGAAGGGACAAAATTTTTGCAATACGATGCCAAAATACACCGAATATAAATCGCTTGACCTGGCGCGCCTGGGGGAAGAGGTGCGTGCCTACTGGGAGGAGAATAATACTTTTGAGAAAAGTCTTGAAATACGTGAAGGACACAAACCCTGGGTGTTTTATGAAGGTCCGCCCTCAGCAAACGGTTTGCCGGGAATCCATCACGTGATGGCCAGGGCTATTAAAGATATTTTTTGCCGCTATCGAACACAAAAGGGATATTTTGTGACTCGCAAAGCAGGATGGGACACACATGGATTGCCTGTTGAGATCGGTGTTGAGAAACTGCTGGGAATTACCAAGGAAGATATTGGAAAAGCCATTTCCATCAGGGAATACAACCAGGCTTGCCGTAAGGATGTAATGAAATACAAGGATACCTGGGATGAACTTACACGGCAGATGGGCTACTGGGTTGATCTTGATGACCCATACATCACCTTTGACACGAAATACATTGAAACAGTCTGGCACTTGCTAAGCAGGCTTTTTGAAAAAGGATTGCTTTACAAAGGATACAGTATCCAGCCCTATTCTCCGGCTGCCGGAACAGGACTGAGCACACACGAACTAAACCAGCCCGGATGCTATCGCATGGTGAAAGACAACTCGCTCACCGCCCAATTCAAGGTGGTTCGCAATGAAAAGTCTGAATTCCTGTATCATGATGGAGGTACCGAAGTATTCCTTCTGGCCTGGACCACCACTCCCTGGACACTTCCAAGCAACACAGGTTTGGCAGTTGGGCCGAAAATCGAATATGTCCAGGTTCAAACGTTCAACCCATACACCCACCAAGCCATTCGGGTGATTTTGGCCAAAGACCTGGCGGGCAGTTTTTTTCCTGAAAAAAACAGCGGTCTAAAGCTCGAAGACTACAATCCCGGCGACAAGCAGATCCCCTTCAGGATAATTGGCACATATAGCGGAAAACAGCTTGAAGGTGTCCGCTACGAACAGCTCCTGCCTTACGCGCGGCCCGAAACGGGAGACCCTTTCCGCGTGGTAATTGGCGATTTTGTTACAACCGGTGATGGTACAGGTATTGTGCATATTGCACCAAGTTTTGGTGCAGATGACTTCAAAATGGGACAGGAGTATGGACTGGGACACCTAACCATGGTTGACAAGAAGGGTCGTTTTGTGGAAGCGATGGGAGAATTTGCCGGGCGCTTTGTGAAACCTGAATACATCGGCGAGCATGACACACCCGAAGAGCGCCCCGTGGATGTGGACATCATCATCAAACTCAAAACAGAAAACAGGGCTTTTAAGGCAGAAAAGTATGAGCACTCATATCCACACTGCTGGCGAACCGACAAACCGATCCTTTATTATCCGCTCGACTCCTGGTTCATCAGAACCACTGCCATTAAAGACAGGATGATCGCGTTGAACAAAACCATCCAGTGGAAGCCGGAAAGCACCGGCACAGGCCGGTTTGGCAATTGGCTGGAAAACCTGCAGGACTGGAACCTGAGTCGCTCCCGTTACTGGGGTGTGCCATTACCCATTTGGGTTACCGAAGACCGGGAAGAGATGATGTGCATCGGCTCGGTGGAGGAGCTGAAGAAAGCCATTGATCAGTCAGTGGAAGCAGGCTTCATGAAAGAAAATCCAATTGCAGGCTTTTTGGGTGGTGATATGGCGGATAAAAACTATGAACAGGTTGACCTTCACCGCCCGTTCGTTGATGAGGTGGTGCTTGCCTCCCCTTCCGGGAAAAAAATGTATCGCGAAGCCGACCTGATCGATGTTTGGTTCGACAGCGGTGCCATGCCTTATGCACAATATCATTACCCCTTTGAGAACAAAGAGGTTTTTGAAGCTAACTTTCCTGCCGACTTTATTGCGGAAGGAGTGGACCAAACCCGGGGATGGTTTTTCACCCTGCACGCCATCGCGAGCATGATCTCCGATTCCGTTGCCTTTAAAACGGTGGTTTCGAACGGCCTGGTACTCGACAAAGCAGGAAATAAGATGTCCAAAAGGTTGGGTAATGCCATAGATCCGTTTGAAACCATCAAAAAGTATGGGCCCGACGCAACACGGTGGTACATGATCTCGAATGCACAACCGTGGGACAACCTGAAGTTTGACCTTGAGGGGGTTGCTGAAGTCACCAGGAAGTTTTTCGGAACCCTTTACAACACCTACGCATTCTTTGCACTGTATGCCAACATCGACCGGTTTTCATACAGCGAGGAGGAGGTACCACACAACAAACGGCCGGAAATAGACAGATGGATCCATTCGGAGCTAAACACGTTAATCAAAAAAGTGGATGCATGTTATGGTGACTTTGAGCCTACACGTGCATGCAGGCTGATCCAGGACTTTGTTGACGAACATCTTAGCAACTGGTATGTCAGGCTTAGCAGACGCAGGTTTTGGAAGGGTGATTACACAACCGATAAGATCTCCGCCTACCAAACCCTGTACTGCTGTCTCGAAACCATTGCCATGCTTTCAGCACCTGTAGCACCTTTCTTCAGCGAACGGCTGTTCCTTGATCTGAACCGGGTCAGCAACCGGTGCCGTGTAGATTCGGTACACCATACTGACTTTCCAAAGGCCGATAACAGCAAGATAGACCGTGGTCTGGAAGAGCGGATGCAGCTGGCACAACAAATTTCATCGATGGTTCTGGCCCTGCGAAAAAAAGTAAACATCAGGGTCCGCCAGCCTCTTCAAAAGGTCATGGTACCCGTTCTGGATGAAAAATTTCGTTCACAACTGGAAGATGTGGAGCAGCTTATCCTTTCCGAAGTGAATGTGAAAGAGATGGAATACCTGGATGACACCACCGGTGTGCTTGTCAAAAAGATCAAACCCAATTTCAAAGCACTTGGACCGCGGTTTGGCAAGATGATGAAGCAGGTGGCCGCCGCAATCAATGGCTTCACACAGGAGGAGATCAGAAATATGGAACAAAATGGCTACGCAACCCTGAATTTTCAGGGCCGTAAGGAGGAAATTAGCCTGGAAGAGGTGGAGATCATTTCCGAAGACATTCCCGGCTGGCTTGTTGCCAATGAAGGGAAGCTGACCGTGGCCCTTGACATCACCATTACCAACGAACTCCGCGATGAAGGGATCGCACGTGAACTGATCAACAGGATTCAAAACATCAGAAAAGACAAGGGGTTTGAGGTGACAGACAAGATTGTTCTGCAGGTGCAGAAACATGATACGATTAGTGATGCCATTTTAAACAATAATGACTATATTTGTTCAGAAACATTGGCGAATCAGCTCTGTTATGTTGAACAAATAGAGCAGGAAGGTAAGGTTGCAGTGGATCTTGGAGATGAGCTGCAGACCTTCGTATTTATAAAAAAACAAAACAACAATCAATAAAAGCTGAGTGTATGGAAACGAAACGTGAAAAAACAAGGTATTCGGATGAAGAGTTGAATGAGTTCAGAGAAATCATCAACAAAAAGCTCGTAGAAGCCAGAGAGGGACTGAAGCTGCTAACCGAAGCATATACAACCCAGAACGCAAACGACACCAATGACACATCCCCTTCTTTCAAGATCCTTGAAGAGGGTTCGCAGGTGTTGTCAAAAGAGGAAAACAGCCAGCTTGCCGCACGTCAGCAAAAGTTCATCCGTGACCTGGAAAATGCCCTGATCCGCATCGAAAACAAAACGTATGGCGTATGCCGGGTTACCGGAAAGCTGATCTCAAAAGAGCGTTTGCGCAGCGTTCCTCACGCTACACTAAGTATTGAAGCGAAAATGAACAGAAAGCCAAACGAAATTTAACGGCTGCTTTGAAAAAGTGTTACATCCCCTGGGTCGTAATTCCGTCGATTGTTCTGATTGACCAGCTTACGAAAGTTCTGGTCAAAACTTCTATGACACTCGGACAAAGTATCCCTGTTTTGGGAGACTGGTTCATTATTCATTTTACCGAAAACTACGGAATGGCCTTCGGCCTTGAGTTTTCCGGCGAGTACGGAAAATTACTGCTCAGCATCTTTCGTATTGTGGCAGTCGTTTTTATCGGATGGTACCTCGCACGTCTGATTAAACGTCCTATAAAGAAAGGGTTGATCTTTGCCATTTCACTCATTATGGGAGGTGCCATTGGCAACATCATCGACAGCAGCTTTTACGGTTTGATTTTCAGCGCCAGCCACTTCAATCAGGTGGCTCAGCTTTTCCCGGAAGGAGGAGGATACGGCACTTTTCTGCACGGCAAAGTGGTTGATATGCTCTATTTCCCAATTATCCAGGGACGTTTCCCCGAATGGTTCCCTTTCGTGGGTGGCGATACCTTTGTGTTTTTCAGACCGGTCTTCAACATCGCCGACTCAGCCATCACCATTGGTGTATTTACCCTGCTCGTGTTTCAGAAAAGATTTTTTCCAAAAAAACATAATGCCCCCAAAGACCCGGAACAGGAAAAGGGAAACATAAATGCTGAAGTGGACATCCTGTTTGATCAGGAAGAGCAGGAGCAGGATGGTGAAGGGTTCCTTTTCGAGCAGATTGTTTTCGGTCCAATCAAAAGCCGGCGTCTGGGGATTTCACTGGGTGTGAACCTGCTTCCCCTCAACCGAAAGCATTGCACCTTTAACTGTTTGTACTGCGAGTGTGGATGGACCAAACCGGACAAAGAAGCTTGCACCGTTTATCCCACCAGGGAAGAGATCAGAGAAGCACTGGATAATAAGCTGGAGGCTATGAAAGCCAAAAAAGCAATGCTCGACACCATCACATTTGCCGGAAATGGTGAACCCACGCTGCACAACGATTTTGCCGGCATTATAGACGACACCATCGCCCTTCGCAACAAGTATTATCCCGCAGCTCGCATTGCTGTCCTAAGCAATGGCAGCATGGCAGGAAAGGAAAAGGTTGCGGAAACCCTGAAAAAAGTGGATCAAAATATCCTGAAATTGGATGCAGGTACCGATGAAACATTTCAGAAGATCAACAATCCCCGCATCCGGATCAGCCTTGAAGAGGTCCTAAGCAATCTCGAAAAATTCAAAGAAAACCTGATCATCCAAACCCTTTTTGTACGTGGCACCTACAAAGGTTTTGATTTTGACAACACAACCGCTGAAGAGGTTAATTTGTGGCTGCAACACCTCAAAATGTTGCAACCGTCGCTGGTAATGATCTATTCTATTGCCCGTGCCACACCAGCCGAAGGAGTTCAAAAAGTCCAGATGGAGGACCTGGAGAAGATCGCTGCAAAAGTTGAAGCACTTGGAATCGAAACAGAGGTATACCCATAATGCCTTTATCCTGTTTTTAATACAAATGATTATTTTTGTTTATGGTTATGAGCAAAAGGGACAAAAAACAACGCAAAAAAAAGCAGCTGCAAAAAGTGCAGCAAAAAGCCAGAAGGCAAGAGCTGATTTACAAGTTAAAGCCATTGATGCTCACCTTTGTGGTATGGTTTGCCCTGAAGTCAGTATTGTTTATTCCCGCTGTTGCCAGCACCATATCACCACCACTTGTTTCTTTTACGACATATTCGGCCTATTGGTTTGGGCGCCTGCTTTTTATTCCAATCCAAATGCCATCCATGCCTTTTCTGACGGTCAACGACTTCAGCATGAAAGTCATCATGGAGTGTACCGCATACAATTTCTATATCTTTATTTTTGTTCTTACCATATTTTCCCGGTGGTCGCTAAGGCAAAAATTGATCAATCTTGGCATATTTCTCGCAACAGTTTTTGTATTCAACAACCTGCGCTTCATTACAATGGGATACGTAGGAAGTTTTCGTCCCGACCTCTTTGACACTGTGCATGATTACGTCTGGAACATACTTTTTGGTTTTTTGGTTTTTGGCGTTTGGGTTTGGCGGGAA
>SLNX01000245.1 GCA_007132825.1 Bacteroidales bacterium
AGACCTCTTCATTGTCGTCAGAAATGGCCATTGTAAACAATACCGCCTCCTGATCGGGGATGTTATCGGCAAAAAGGATGCTAAAAGCACCTTCGAGACTGGCTGTTGAGTCTTCGTCAATATTTCCGAATTCTGCATAGTTATCGGTAATAGTTACGTATTCATTGGTTGAATGCAGTGTGGCATGAACGTTTATGGCTTCAGCAATACCAACGTTTTCGAGCGTTACATCAAGCAGGATTGCTTCACCATAATCGGCTTCACCGTCGTTGTTACCGGCTGAGTCATCAATCTCGTAACTGTCCAAAATCACATAAGGTCCATCCGGTGGGATTAGCTGGATCTCGTCGTTGATGTAAGTGACTTTGTTAAATCCTGAAATGGCCAGGGTAAGCTCTCGGGGCACAGTGGGAGGATCATCAAAGTATACAGTAGCTGTTCCATCATCGACTATCGCAGTACCCAGGATTATCACCTCTTCTTCAACTTCATCGTACATTGTAATGGCCACAGTTGCACCATTCGCATCAGGAACTGTAACGTCGAACGCGCTGTTTCCTATAAAGATGACTGGATTGTAGCTCGCCATTAAAGATTCCGGGGCGGCAGTTCTGACCTGCAAAGTTGGATCACCAAACAGGATCCATGTTTCATGGGTTCTGATGCCCTGAAATCCATATTGCGGGATCATAAACATGGAACCGTTTGCGGAAATGCCACCATACGTTCGTTTGGCGGTAGGACCGTGGGGAATACTCGTCTCGGTTTTGATGCTTACCATTTCATCCTGTCCGCACATGGGTGGCTGCCAGGGCTGGTTGATGGTAGCGGCCATTATACCGACAGCTCCGGTGGGTTCACCGTTATGGGTTGCACGCATCCAGGCCTCGGCAAAACAGAAATTGGTAACAAAATTACCGTTTACACAAGCCACCGCTGTGATATAGGGCAATTTCCCCACATTTGTCAACTGGTTTACGTGGGTTATATTATAGTTTGCAACACTCCATGAGGAAACAGAGCCATGGTTGCAATAGTTAATGGCAGAAACACCGGCATTGATATTGGCACTGATCTGCGCTGCGGTAGTATTTGGTAAACCTGGCACGTTTCCGTCATAATTACGATGCACCATATCATAAGTGAAGTTCAGCAACGTATCTCTAATGAAGTCCATGTGCGTATGGTCACCTTCACCGTGGTGCCCGCTTCCGGTTCCTTCATTACGGGCAACACCCATACCGGTACTCAGCCATGTATCACTCTCATCCAGATCACGTTCGTATGCAATCATACGTTGCACCTGGGTTTCTACATGTGCCACATTCTCTGCAGAAAAACGTCCGACAAAAATATCGTTATAAGAGTTGGTACCAACCAAAAAACCATATGCATTATCGGAATGGCCATTGCTTGTCGTCATCGGAGGAATTTGTGGCCCATCACCAATTAACAACAGATATGCAAAATCCTCATTGTCGTTGTAGTAGTTCTGAACAAAAGTTTTGATTCCAGCTGCGGTTGCACCCGCTTCAGATTTTGGAACTATTTCAGTTCGACGTCCAAGGGTACGTTTCCAATTAACGAAATCATGCATGGGTTCCATAAAGTCATCATAAGCAATGATCAGCAAGCTTCCCTCTTCCCCTTCGAGCATTGGGTAGGTCCGCTCGGCTGCCCCCATGTTTAAAAAGAAACGGTTGTAAATGGCATTGAACTCAGGTTCCAGTGTGATCACATCACGGGTGCGGAAAAAGGGATCTATCCCCTCTTTGCCCGTTGAACTGACTTCAATGACAATATCAGTATAAACACGTAAGGTGCGAGTGATGGGGTTGTACTGAAGCGGAAAAATATCAATACTTTGTCCGCGGAAATCACGCATGATAAAAGGATCCTGCAGGCTGGCAATTTTCCCGGGCCAGAAGGTGTCCTCATCATAAGGTGCACCATATACAAATGGCACATCATCCGGATTGATGTTTCTGTTGAAATGCCCTTTGGAGGGTGCAATGTCAACACCCGTGAACTCTTGATACTTTGAACTGACAAGAGTCAGTTTCATCTCCTCAATATCGGGGATGATAATGCTCACCGTTTTTTTGGCCAGGTCGGGAGCACCGGTCTCCATGATCTGAACACCATTTGATAATTTAATCTGGCTGGCAATACCCCGGGGGGTTCTTGTCTCAACCTCCAGATAACCGTCCAAAGAAAACTGTAAGGTGGTTTCCTGGATATTGCTGTGAACCAATCTGGCTTCTGCCGGAGTGGGAACAAGAGAGTTGATAACAACCCAGTTTCCGTGGGCTGATGCACAGAAAATGAATCCTATAAAAAGAAAAGTTAGTAAACAAGTAACTCGCTTCATAATTAAATTTATTATAAACTAAGAGCCTCAAAAAAAATGAGAAGCTTACAAAACGGCCATAAAGGTATTAATTATCACATAACTAAAAGCATGACTTCAAGGGTTTTTAAGGATTTGTTCAACTTTTCGTTCGAACAAATCTGAATATATTTTTAAATTAAAATCCACATCCTATTTCTGCCAAGCTGCATTATCTTTGCAAAAAAAAGATTCGAATGGGAGTTATTATCCATGTGTTTTTTTATTTTATGCTTTTTTATCCGACAGCAGTCTTATTGCAAGCAGATACCTCCCAGCATAATCATCCTGTTGCGCTGCAAGCAGATACAATAGATGAACAGGTCAAGGCAAGCAACAGAATATGCAGCGAATCTTTTTATGGGAGTCCTCATAAGTTGCCCTTTCGCAGCATGCTAAAGCCTGTCCCAATAGAGGAATCAGAAAACAGGAACTGGATGCTTTGGTTTTTACTGGCAGGTCTGGTTCTTTTGTCGATTGCCTGGTTCCACTTTCCTGTGCCGTTTACAAAAAGCGTCTATGCTGTGCTCGGATTGCGTTATTTTTTTCAGATTGAAAAGGATGGTGGGTTTTTCAAAGGCGTCTACAACTACCTTTTGTTTTTTAATTTTCTGATCGTTTTGTCATTATTGGTATATCAAAGCCTTTATCAGACTGATATGTTGGAGTTTTGGAAAGTTTCAGCGCAGGAATATGTGTTTGCTGCAATTTTATTATTGATTCTGTTATTTTATATTTTGAAACTTTTATTTGTAAACTTTATTTCCTGGGTTTTTAATACGGCAAAAGCGGGTTCCATATACCTTGGAAATATTTTTGTATTCAATAATGCTGTCGGCCTGATTCTTATGCCTTTTGTCTTTCATAATGCTTTCAATCCTTCAGATGCAGTGATATATGGCATGTGGTTTCTGGTGATTGGAGCCAACATTTATAAATTGATCCGGGGCTCTTTAATTGCCCATAGTGTATCAGGTTATTCAGTGTACTATTTATTTTTGTACCTTTGTGCCATTGAATTATTGCCTTTGGTGGTTGTATGGAAGGCTGTAAAAAACTACTTGTCAGTTGTTTAATTGAAGCAAAACGGTCAAAGAATTAATGTGAGCAATGACATTTTTAATAATTTTTTTCATCAGGCATTCCCATAAATATTCATCACATTGATAATATATATCCGAAATACACACAATCTAGTTGTGACTGTATGTTCATCTTGTACAGAATTAAATAACAAAAACAGATAGGAGAGGTACCTTTGAAAATAAAAAACGTACTTATATCACAGCCCCAACCTGAAAATGATAAATCACCTTACTCGGAGCTGATAAAACAGTTTAACTTAGACATATGTTTCAGAAAGTTTATTAAGGTTGAAAGTGTTGGAGCCAAAGAATTCAGGAGACATCGCATTCAAATCCCTGATTATACAGCAGTCATATTCACATCGAGGCATGCGGTTGATCACTTTTTCAGCCTCTGTGAGGAATTGCGCGTTCAGGTATCGGACCAGATGAAATACTTTTGCACTTCGGAGGCAATTGCCCTTTACCTTCAAAAATATGTCCAATTCCGTAAAAGAAAGATTTTTTTTGGCAAAAGTCATTTCAGCGACCTCATAGATGTGATCAAAAAGCAAAAAGGGGAAAAGTTTTTGTTTGCTTGTGCTGAAAATCATAAAAAGGAAATTCCACAACTGCTTCGGCAAAACAAAATTCAGTTTAAAGCAGCTCCAATCTACCGTACGGTCCCTGAAGATGTAAGTGATGTCGCAATTGACCTTTACGACATGCTTGTTTTCTTCAGCCCGTTTGGTATAAAATCCCTTAAACAGAATTTTCCCGATTTTAAACAGGGTGATTGTGTTATCGCTACTTTTGGAAAAGCAACTACCAAGGCAGCTGAAAAAGAAGGGCTGAAGGTGGAAATCATTGCGCCAACCAAAACAGCTCCCTCGATGATTATGGCCATTCAGGAGTATCTCGAAGACCAGAAAAAAGCAAAGCCCAGGGAATAAACAGGTCTTCCCCAGGCAGCAGTATCGGTATGTATACATTCAGAAAGAATGAACGTCTTGGCAACCATCGCCTGCAGTCGTTACTCTTTGATCAGGGTAAAGCATTTTTTCAATACCCGTTTCGGGTACAATACCTCTTTTGTTCAATAAAGGATCTTGAGAGCCGTTTTCAACCTCCCAAGGGTCATGCTCCAAGTGCCGTTTTTCTTTATCCGGCCAAATCTATTATTTCTGTGTCAAAACGGCAGATTAAAAATGCAGTGCAAAGAAATAAAGTAAAAAGACTGGTTCGTGAGGCATATCGTAAAAACAAAAGCACTTTTTATACGTTTTTAGAAAGAGAGCGTTTCCATGCAATGGTAGCGTTTGTTTATACTGCCGACAAAATTTTATCCAACAATGAGATTGAACTGGCAGTAAAACAAGCGTTTGCTAAACTGGAAGAAAAATTGCTGTTGGAAGAGCAAAGGGAAACAAGGCTGTAAAACAGTTTGTTTATGGTTATTGTACATGCCATCAATACGATATTTCGCTGGCTGTTTATCGGTCTGATACGAGTCTACCAAGGTGCGATATCTCCCTATCTTCCACCATCATGTCGCTTTACACCAACCTGTTCTCAATATGGTGTGGAAGCCATTAACAAGCATGGTCCGTTTCGCGGTGGGTGGCTTACTTTGAAAAGGATGTCGAGCTGTCACCCATGGGGAGGCAGTGGTTATGATCCGGTACCTTGAAAAGTGAAAAGTGATTATCGATTGCCGATTTTCGATGATCGATTAAGAACAAATAAACAAATAAACGAATCAACATATTAACTAAACTGTATAATGAAAAAGTTATTTGATAAAACTCGTCGTCTGCAAACAATAGTGATGGCAATGGTGTTTGCCATTGCTACCCTTGTTCTTACAAGCGCAGGAAGCCGGAATTTTGAGATTACCAGGAACCTCGACATTTTTTCCACCCTCTTTCGTGAGCTTGTGGTTAATTATGTTGATGACATAAATGTCTCTGAAGTGATGCGAAAGGGGATTGATGAAATGCTTGAGTCACTCGATCCTTATACAGTGTTTATATCGGAAGCGGAGATAGAGGATGCAAGATTCATGACAACAGGCCAGTATGGGGGCATTGGTGCCAGGGTGAGTGAGCGGAACAACCGTATGATGATCAGGGAAGCGTATCAGGATTTCCCAGCCTATAAAGCAGGGTTGCAACCCGGCGATATCATTCTCGAAATCAACGGGCAATCTCTTGAAGGCAGGTCTGAGGATGAAGTGCGCACCTTCTTGCAAGGGCAACCTGGCACTACCATTAATCTTCTTTTTGAAAGAGATGGCCAGCAGTCAAATATTAGCCTGGAACGCGAAGTGATCCGCATTCCGAACATCCCACACTTTAGTATGCTCGATGAGAACACTGCATACGTCAAACTGACCGGTTTTACACGTCGCGCCAGCCGAGAGGTCAGGGATGCGCTTGTTGAACTGAAGGAGGAAAACGAGGTGCAGCATGTTATCCTTGACCTGAGAGGCAATGGTGGTGGTTTGCTGCATGAAGCGGTCAATATTGCAAACCTTTTCCTTGACAAGGGTAAACTGATCGTTAATACCAAAGGTCGTCTTGAAGACCGGACATCAACACACAGCACATTGAATGATCCGCTGGATAGGGAAATCCCCCTCGTTGTGCTGACCGACAGGGCCAGTGCGTCGGCTTCCGAAATTGTTGCAGGTGCCATCCAGGATTATGACCGTGGCGTTGTGATCGGTAATCGCACATTCGGGAAAGGGCTTGTCCAGAATGTAGTGCCACTCAGTTACAACACACAGCTTAAGGTAACAATTGCCGAATACTTTATCCCAAGCGGCCGTGGCATACAGGCAATCAATTATGCCGAAAGACGCCCCGATGGAAGCGTTGCTCAAATTCCGGATTCGCTGAAGGTAGCTTTCGAAACGTTGGCCGGCCGAAAGGTTTACGACGGTGGTGGTATCGATCCCGATATCGTTGTTGACCGACCCGAAAGAGGAGCTGTGATCACCGCCCTGCAAAGGCAGTTTATGATTTTTGATTTTGCCAATCGCTATTACAAAGAGCACGAAAGCATAGAAGAACCAACGTCATTCCATATTACCGACGCGATTTACGCCGACTTTAAAGATTTTCTTGAAGCGAATGATTTTTCTTACGAAACTGATAGTGAGCGTCTGCTTAACAGACTAAAAGCTGCCACTGAAAGGGAAAATTACTACGACGCGGTTTCTGCTGAAATTACAAGACTATCTGAGATTGTTGAACAGGAAAAAACGCGAGACCT
>SLNX01000165.1 GCA_007132825.1 Bacteroidales bacterium
AATTCGTGTAGCGATGAGACACTTACTTGGCGAATATGAATGCAAAATAGATGCCAAAGGCCGTTTCATGTTGCCCTCAGCTTTAAAAAAGCAGCTTAGTCCGGGTGATCAGGAGCGATTTGTGGTTAACCGTGGTTTTGAGCACAACCTCACCCTTTATCCGGAGAGTGAATGGCTGAAGATCTCGAATGAGGTAAATGCGCTGAATCTTTACAACAAAAAGAATCGTGAATTTGTGCGTTACTTTTTTCGAGGTGCCAGTGAGTTGCGGCTTGATGCGGCAGGCCGGCTTTTATTGCCAAGGTCTCTTGTTGAATACAGCGGTATTGGGAAGGAGATCGTTCTTTTTGCTTATGGAAACCGCATTGAGATCTGGGCCCGGGAAACTTATGTTTCCATGCTTGACAATGAGCCGGAGGATTTTTCTTCCCTGGCTGAAGAGGTAATGGGTAAGGCGATGCAATCATCAGGAGGGGAAGATGTATCATGATGCTGTCATGCTGGAGGCTGCCATCAATGGTCTTTCTGTAAAGCCTGCCGGGACCTATGTTGACCTGACCTTTGGAGGTGGAGGGCATTCACGTGCCATTCTTGAGAGGTTGGATAATGGGAGGCTGATCGCCTTTGATCAGGATGAAGATACCACCAGAAATGTACCTGAAGATAGGAGGTTACTTTTTTTGAATCACAACTTCTGTTTTCTGAAAAACCTTCTGAAGTGGCATGATTCGATCCCTGTAGATGGTATTCTTGCAGATCTTGGGGTCTCTTCGCACCAGATAGATGAATCGACAAGGGGTTTTTCGACCCGCTTTGACGGACCGCTTGACATGCGGATGAACCGCAGGGCGGAAAAGCGCGCTGCTGATGTGATAAATAATTATTCCTATGAGGAGCTGGCAGATATATTCTACCTGTACGGTGAATTGAAAAATGCGCGGAAAATTGCTGAGGAAATTGTAAGGCAACGTTCTATAAAAGTTATTGAAACAACCGGACAGTTGACAGAGCTTTTGAAGCCATTTTCTGCCCGCGCAAGGGAGATGAAATTTATGGCCCAGGTTTTTCAGGCACTTCGGATTGAAGTAAACGGAGAGCTTGATGCCCTAAAAGCCATGCTGGAGCAAAGCAGAGAGGTATTAAGACCAGGTGGACGTCTGGTGGTTATTTCCTATCATTCGCTGGAAGACCGTCTGGTGAAAAACTTCATCCGTTCGGGAAATTTTTGCGGAAAGGTTGAGAAGGATTTTTATGGCAATATTCAGGGTCCGTTTAGGGTAGTATCCAAAATGTTAACGGCATCTGATGAGGAAATTAAACGTAACAAAAGATCGCGCAGTGCCAGATTGCGGATCGCTGAAAAAATATAACAGATCGATGTCTGCAAACGAGTTCAAAAAAAGCAACAAAAAAGACAAGAGCACCAAAAGGGGTTCTGCCAGTCGTTTTTTCACCGAATTGCTTGATGGCAGTTTGCTGACCCGTAAAACCACGCCAGATTTGTTCCCATTTATCATATATGTATCCTGCCTTGCTCTCTTTTTGATTTTCAACACCTATTATGCTGAAAAAAAAGCCAGGGAGGCAGATCAGCTTCGTCGGGAGATGACAGCATTAAGAATCAACTACATCAACACAAAATCACAGTATATGTACCTGACCGGCAGGTCAGAATTGGCGCAGCAATTAAGAGGCCGCGGTTTTATCGAACCGGTTGAACCACCCGGAATAATTGTTCAGCAGGAAGAGGAACATGGCTTTTTGCGACGC
This sequence comes from Bacteroidales bacterium, assembly GCA_007132825.1. GTDB lineage: Bacteria > Bacteroidota > Bacteroidia > Bacteroidales > UBA7960 > PUPG01. The sequence continues at coordinate 1,771 of SLNX01000165.1, forward strand.
CTGTTTCAGTAAGAACAAACCAAATTCAAAAACAAAAACAACCAAACAACAACACGTTGGACCAAAAAACCGGCATATTACAACGCATGCGCCTCATATATTTCATGATGGCATTGCTGGCATTTATGATCATTGGCAAGGTCCTTTACATTCAACTTGTGGAGGGCGACCATTGGCGTGAACAGGCCAGAACCGCAACCATGCGTTACGTAAACATTAATGCTGTCAGAGGCGATATCTATGCTGACGATGGCCGGCTGCTGGCCACAAGTATCCCTATTTATGAAATACGCATGGACCTGAGTCGTGATGTTATTTCCGATGAGTTGTTCCATTCCGGCCTTGATTCGCTGGCCTGGCATCTGTCACGTCTTTTTGGCGACAGAAGTGCAGCTCAATACCGGGCTTCCCTGTTGCGTGCCCGGCAAGCCCAGAAACGCTATCATCTTGTAAAACGCAATGTTACTTACAGTGAGCTCAGGGAACTTCAGCATTTCCCCATTTTCAGGCAGGGTCGCTTCGGCGGAGGTTTAATTGCAGAGGCGCAGACCAGGCGGGAGATGCCATACAAAACACTTGCTGCAAGAACAATTGGTTATGAAAGGGAAGGTGTTTATGTCGGACTTGAAGGTGCCTACAGGCATTACTTGGAAGGGGTGCAGGGTAAACGGCTGATGCAACGTATCAGTGGCGGTTCATGGATGCCCGTTAACGACCAGCACGAAATACAACCTCAAAATGGGATGGACTTGATAACCACAATAAATGTTGAGGTCCAGGACATCACAGAGAGAGCCCTGCTTAGACAGCTAAACCGCTTTAATGCCGAATTTGGAACAGCAATCGTGATGGAGGTCTCCACCGGCAAAATCAAGGCAATCTCTAATCTCATGCGCTCCTCAGATGGCCTGCGCTATGAAGAAGCATACAACTTTGCGGTTGGACAAAGTGCAGAACCGGGGTCTACTTTTAAACTGCCGGCCCTTATGGTTGCTATGGAAGATGGATATATTCAACTTTTTGATTCCGTTGACACAGGGACAGGCAGCACAAGATACTATGATCGAATTATGCGTGATGTGAACGAAGAGGGTCATGGCAAGATTCCCATGGAGGAGGTCTTTGCCCTATCTTCAAATGTGGGAGTGTCAAGGATCATCTACGAAGCTTACAGGGAGCAGCCTCAAAAATTTGTGGACGGCCTGAAACGAATGCACCTGCATGAGCCATTAGGCATTGAAATAAGTGGCGAGGGGACACCCTACATCAGAGAGGTTAACAGTTCAGGATGGTCCGGCACATCGCTCCCATGGATGGCTATCGGTTATGAGGTTACACTAACACCCTTGCAGTTGTTAACCTTTTACAATGCCGTGGCGAATAACGGACGGTTGATGAAACCGATGTTTGTCTCTGAAATAAGACAGTCTGGCCGCATAATTGAAAGATTCAGTCCGGTTATGATAAACCGGTCCATAGCCTCTAAAGGCACCATTGATGATGCACGTCAGCTTTTGCTGGGTGTAGTTGAGCATGGCACAGCAAAAAACATACAAACCGATGCATACCCCATTGCAGGCAAAACCGGCACCGCTCAGGTAGCTCAAACCCGCATGGGATACAGAACCGCACAGGGTGTCAGCTATCAGGCCTCATTTGCCGGTTATTTCCCGGCCGACGATCCCATTTACAGCTGCATTGTTGTAATACACAATCCGAGAGGGTTTATTTTTCACGGAAGTACGGTTGCTGCTCCAGTTTTCAGGGAAATAGCTGACAAGATCCATGCGGCACGAATGTTCATACCGGAGCCCAAATACAGGGAAAACATCATGGCCTCCCTGCCACCTTTCAGAAGTGCTCATATCGATGACATGGAACAGGTTTATGCCGCTTTTAATGCCTACATACCAGAGTTGCCAGCCGGACTGTATGCAGCAAGCAGGCTGAATGCAGATACCGTTTCATTCAGCGAACGGGAATTCATTGAAAATCTTGTGCCAAATGTGGTTGGGATGGGTTTGAGTGATGCCATTTATGTAATGGAAAATGCCGGACTCAGGGTGCGCTTTACAGGTCGAGGCATTGTGCGGACACAAAACATAAGGCCAGGCACTCGCATCAGACACGGAAGCATCGTTTATCTTGAATTGTCATAAATAAAAATATGTTACTGAAAAACATCATAAACAATATACCGATCAGTAAATCCAGGGGAAGCCTTACGGAGCAGATCGACAGCATAACAGCCGATTCCAGGAAAGTGATTCCAGGCACATTGTTCGTGGCCATTAAAGGGTTGCAAACCGATGGCCATGAATACATTGATCAGGCAATAGACTCAGGGGCAAAAGCTATAGCATGTACAAAACTTCCTGAAAAGATTAAGGAGGGAATTGCCTATATTGTTACAGATAATACAGCAACAGCATTAGGAACCATTGCCGGGAACTTTTATGGACACCCATCCCAAAAGCTAAAGCTGGTTGGCATTACAGGCACCAATGGTAAAACAACCGTGGCGACCTTGTTACATGAGGTATTTTCGGAACTGGGCTTCAAATGCGGTTTGATCTCTACGATAGGCAACCGGATCGATTTAATAGAACAGCCATCCCATTATACAACACCCGATGCTATAAGCCTCAATAAGCTTTTAAAAGAGATGGTGGATGCAAAGTGTACGCATGCCTTTATGGAGGTCAGTTCACATGCTCTGGCACAACACCGAACCGAGGCCATCCATTTCCGGGGTGCCGTATTTACAAATATTTCACACGACCACCTGGATTATCATAAAAGTTTCAGAGACTACCTAAAAGCAAAACAGAAACTGTTCAGTGCATTGAATAAGCATGCGTTTGCCCTTACGAACCTGGATGACAAAAATGGCATGATCGCCATACAGAACACGAAAGCAATCAAAAGCACCTTTAGCCTGAAAGCTATGGCAGACTTTAAAACCAAGGTACTGGAAAACAGTTTTCAGGGACTGCATCTTCTTATAGATGGCAAAGAATTGCTAAGCAAGCTAACCGGCACTTTTAATGCCTACAATATCCTCGCGGTTTACGGAGTAGGTCGTTTGCTGGATGCAGACAAGGAAAACCTGCTGAAAGCTATCAGTAAATGCGAGCCTCCGGAAGGACGGTTTGATATTTATACCGCTCCCAATAATATTACCGGCATTGTAGACTACGCCCACACCCCTGATGCAGTAGGAAATGTTTTGCAAAGCATCAATAAGATAAGGAAAGGGAGTCAAAAAATCATTACCGTAATAGGCTGTGGAGGAAACAGAGACAAAACCAAGAGAGGACCAATGGCAGTCATCGCAGCAAAATACAGCGACAAGGTTTTCTTTACCAGTGATAACCCAAGGGACGAAAACCCTGAATCCATTATTGATGACATGGTCAGGGGACTTGAAGTGCTTCCGGGGTTGAAAGAAAAATATATTGCTATCTCAAACCGCAGGGAGGCAATTAAGGTAGCCTGTATCACTGCAGAAAATGGCGACATCATCCTTGTGGCAGGGAAAGGACACGAAAAGTATCAGGAGATCATGGGAGAGAAGCTTCCGTTTGATGACAAAGCCCTTTTAATGGAATTTTTAAACAAATGATCAATGCTATATAACTTGTTCGAGTTTCTGGATCAGAATTATGACCTACCCGGCACCGGAGTGTTTCAATACATCTCTTTCCGGGCGGGCATGGCACTGATCACGTCCCTGTTCATCAGCATGATCTCAGGCAGACGGATCATTCAGTTCCTGCAAAACAAACAAGTAGGTGAAACCGTAAGAGACCTTGGTCTGGAAGGGCAAATCAACAAACAGGGAACTCCCACGATGGGAGGCATCATCATTATTTCTGCAATTTTGATCCCCACCCTTTTGTTTGCAAACCTGAAAAACATCTACATCGTCCTGATGCTCATTTCTACAATATGGTTGGGGATAATCGGATTTACCGACGATTATATTAAAGTTTTCAGAAAAGATAAAAAAGGACTGCACGGAAAATTCAAGATCCTTGGACAAATCACGCTGGGAATCATTGTGGGTGCAACACTATTCTTTCACGATGGTGTGGTAATCAGGGAAAAAACCGACACCCCTCTTGAGTTTTTGAGTACGACAGAAATCCTTGAAATGGAGGGTGTAACAAGAGATGAATCACCTTTTCCAATGGAGTCGGTGAAATCAACCAAAACAACGATTCCCTTTTTCAAAGACAACGAATTTGAATATTCCATCCTTCTTAAATGGCTTGGCGAGGGCTATGAACGCTGGGCGTTTCTTGTATTTATTCCTATAGTGATTCTGATTATCACAGCGGTATCGAACGGGGCAAATATCACCGACGGGCTTGACGGACTGGCAACCGGCACGTCAGCCATTATTGGCGTAACACTTGGCGTATTGGCATATGTTTCGGGCAACATGGTCTTTGCCGACTATTTGAATATTATGTACATACCCCATACCGGTGAGCTGGTAATTTTCATAGCCGCATTTGTAGGGGCGTGTATTGGTTTCTTGTGGTACAATTCTTTCCCAGCACAGGTCTTTATGGGGGATACCGGAAGTCTGACCCTTGGGGGCATTATTGCCGTTTTTGCAATTGTCATCAGAAAGGAACTTATGATCCCAATTTTATGCGGGATTTTCTTTGTAGAAAGCCTTTCTGTAATCATACAGGTAAGTTGGTTCAAGTTTTCCCGAAAACGATTCGGAGAAGGAAAGCGCATCTTTAAAATGGCCCCCCTTCACCATCATTATCAAATGAAGGGGTTCCATGAGGCAAAGATCGTACAGCGTTTCTTTATCGTTGGAATCATTCTGGCAGTTCTTGCTGTCATAACACTTAAAGTCAGATAAACCATTCACAATCAATAATAAAACAAACAAAGAACAATAAACAAAGAACAATAAACAAAGAACAA
>SLNX01000216.1 GCA_007132825.1 Bacteroidales bacterium
ATGGCGAAATTGGTAGACGCGCTAGTTTCAGGGACTAGTGACCGCAAGGTCGTGAAGGTTCGAGTCCTTTTCCGGGCACCAATAAATGATCTGACTACCAACAGATCAAATGTTTGCTGGAGAGGCACTCCCAAGCATTTCTGTTTTTACAAAAAAAGAGGCAGCTTTTCAAAGCATTGCCTCTTTTTTTGTAATGGGTGTTTTGGAATTGATTACACAGTTTAATATCACCGGTGCGCTACACCTTAGCCGCAGCGCAGCGATAATATTTATTGCTGCTTAAAAATTTAAAAATCAATGGTGTGCGAATGACATTAAATTGATCATAGACAGGAATTATTTCCCAAAAGCATTTCAAAAGAAAAAAATCATTATACTTGTTCTTCAAATCAAATTCAAAATAAACAACACAAGATTATGAAGGGTATGGATTCTGAAACATTGAAACGTGCTGAGCAATGGCTTACCGATGCTTATGATAAGGAAACACAGCATGAAGTGAGAGGATTGATCGAAAATGATCCCGATGCTTTGAGTGATGCATTTTACCGCGATCTGGAATTTGGAACGGGCGGTTTGCGCGGCGTGATGGGCGTTGGCACCAACCGGATGAATAAATATACGGTGGGAATGGCCACACAGGGACTCGCTAACTATTTACTGAAATCCTTTCCCGGAATGGATCATCCAAAAGTGGCCATCGCACATGACTGTCGGAATAACAGTGAACTTTTTACCCAAATCACCGCCGACATTCTCTCTGCCAACGGAATAGCGGTTTATGTTTTCGATGCCCTGCGACCAACACCGTTACTCTCTTTCGCAGTGCGTGAACTGGGCTGTCATGCAGGAATTGTGATCACCGCTTCCCATAATCCGCCAGAGTACAACGGTTATAAAGTATACTGGGATGATGGCGGGCAACTGGTTCCTCCGCACGATAAAAATGTGATCGAAGAGGTCAAGAAGATTCAGGTGGAGCAGATCCTGTTTGCCGGTAAGCCTGAATTGATAACCATGCTGGATGAGTCGTTTGATGCCATCTATATAGAAAAAATGAAATCCCTGTCGCTGGCGCCCAGCCTGATTGGTAAACACAGCGACCTGGGCATCGTGTTTACCCCCATTCACGGCAGCACGGTCCGACTGGTACCAGAAACACTTAGGGCTTTTGGATTTAAATCTGTATATAACGTTCCGGAGCAGGACATTGTAGATGGAAACTTTCCCACCGTTGTTTCCCCAAACCCGGAAGAGAAGGAGGCCTTTACAATGGCACTGGAGCAAGCCAAAAAAGTGGATGCCGAACTTGTAATGGCGACCGATCCTGATGGCGACAGGCTTGGTGTGGCAGTAAAGGATAAAAACGGTGATTATGTCCTGATCAATGGTAACCAATGTGCTGTTCTGCTTACCTATTATGTCCTTGAACAATTCAAAGAGCAGGGACAGCTTAAGGGCGATGAGTACATTGTCAAAACCATCGTCACAACCGACCTGCTTGCCGAAATGGCAGCCGATTACAACGTGGAATGCTTTGATGTATTAACGGGTTTTAAATACATCGCTGAGAAGATGCGCCTGCTGGAAGGGGAAAAACGATTCCTGTGTGGTGGTGAAGAAAGCTATGGCTTTCTTGTTGGTGACCTGGTGCGCGATAAGGATGCCGTGATCAGTTGCTGCATGGTAGCTGAGGCTGCTGCCTGGGCGCGCGAAAAGGAAATGACACTTCTGGATCTGCTCGCAGAGATTTACACTCGCTATGATCTTTATGTGGAAGATCTCGTATCCATCACCAAAAAAGGGCAGAAGGGGGCAGCAGAGATCAGCGAAATGATGGACAGGTTTCGTAACGATCCGCCCAAAACCATCGATGAGAAAACGCTTGCAAGGATCATTGATTATCAAAAAAGCACAGACCACGACCTTTACCAGGATGAAACTTATCCGGTAGACCTCCCAAAATCCAATGTGCTGCAGTTTGTACTGGAGGATGGCACACGCATCACGATGAGGCCCTCCGGCACGGAACCAAAAATAAAATTTTACTTCAGCTGCAAAATGGGTTTGGAAAATGCTGCCTCCTATGAAAACAGAAGGATGGAGCTTCAAGAGGCCATAAAAAGGATCAGGAGGGATATGGGGATATAAAACGAAACACCCATGACAAGATTTTTTGACACACAGGAGGATGATTGTCGATTGCCGATTTTCGATTATCCATTGCCTGTTAGAGTCGAAGCTGGAAGGAAGATGATAGAGGTTGGAGGTTGGAAGTTGGATGTTTGAGGTTTGAGGTTAGAAAAAAAGATAATCTAACATCCAACATCTAACCTCTAACATCAATTCCTGATCTTGGGCAAACTTATAAAGCACAAAATATCAAACAGTAACGAAAATATAAACAGATGAAACCCCGGAAGCATTTTTTCGATGTTTTTCTTATCGGAAACGGCTTCTGATGTCACGCAAACGCTCCTGTACCTCTTCATCATCAGGGTTTTCAAGCCATTCCAGGTATGCTTCTATAAACTCGGGATGATCTTTATAAAGGATTTCGACTCTTTTTTCAACCGGAGGAATGAGAAGCAATCCCAGCAACACAATGTATAGTGCGGCCCTGTAATAATACCTTTGCAGGAAGAGAAGATCCTTTTTCGTTATTATTTGGTATAAAGCCAGATAAATTGTGAATCCGGTTAATGCCACAAAAGCCCAGAACATAATTTTGTGCATCAGCGGAAAGAACATGAATCCGGCCAGAATGGCAATAAGTGCATAGGAGAGTATAATTCCCATAATAATCGTTATGTAGATCTGAAAAGGATACAGCGACTGTACGATGCCTTTGTTGAGCATTTGCAGGGGGGCAAGTTTATTGAAGATAAAGAAGCTGAACCAGAGATAGTAAATCGACAGCAGCGTGGTAAATACCAATAGCGAGGTGTTGGTGATTGGTCCGAGCCAGATCCTTAAAAGCATGATCACAATGACTGTGACCATACCCGCTTTCTCAAATTTGTTGATTATAGTATCCTTAACTTTCATTGCATTATATTATATTGACCTCAGGATCAAGCCTGATGCTATATGTTTCAAGCACAGATTGCTGAATGTCATCAGCCAGTTGGATGATCTCTTTACCGGTTGCTTTGCCATGGTTGACAAGCACCAGTGCCTGTTTGTCATGGACCCCGGCATCGCCCCTGCGGTAGCCTTTCCATCCGGCATTTTCGATTAGCCAACCGGCGGCAAGCTTTTTGCCTTTTGGGTCATCAAAAGCCACCAACCCGGGAAACTTCTTTTTTAAATCCAGGTATACTTCCATCGAAACCACAGGGTTTTTAAAAAAACTTCCTGCATTCCCAAGCACATCAGGATCTGGCAGCTTGTTTCTGCGGATGCTGCAAACGGCTTGCCTGACATCCTTGATTTCGGGGTTGTCGATTCCTGCCTTATCCAGCTCTGAACGCAGACTGCCATAGGAAGTTTGCGGAACAGGTTTCTTATCAAGGGAAAAGGTCACCGAAGTGATCACAAACCTGTCTTTTCCCTCCTGTTTAAAATAGCTGTTGCGGTAGCCAAAGCGGCATCCTTTCTTATCAAAAACAACAAAGACTTTTTTTTCTTTGTCAAAGGCAGTCAGACTATGGAAATGATCCTTCAATTCCACGCCGTAGGCCCCGATGTTCTGAATCGGACTGCTGCCAACCTGTCCGGGTATGAGTGAAAGGTTTTCCAATCCTCCCCAGCCCTGGTTTACGCAATAGGCAACAATGTCATCCCAATCCTCACCCGCCGATACTTCAAGTAATACCTTTCCAGGCATCGTGCCTGTGACTTTTTTTCCAAACATGGCCATTCGAATCACCATTCCGTCGAAATCACCACGAAACAATACATTGCTGCCACCGCCAAGGATCAGGTGTTTGTCCTTACTCTTGCTGAAAAGCTCTAATAATGACTCTTTGCTTTGCACTTCAATGTATTCCCTTGCATAGGCCTCAATGCCAAAGGTGTTTAAGCCTTTTAAAGGATGGTATGTGTATTTTAACATCTGGTGCCGGGTGTAATGGGTGCAATTCTTCGGACCAAAGTTAGTGATAATCCAAAAAATATTGAATCTCTGGAAAAAAAAGTTGAAAATCCCTGAATATTCGGGGATTTCGCCAATAAAAGCTGCAGCCCTCTAACGTGTTAGGATGATGTTCTTTTCCTGGATCAGCTTGCGAAGGTTGATCAATGCATAACGCATTCTGCCCAATGCAGTATTGATGCTCACATCGGTAACCTGGGCAATTTCCTTGAAGCTCATGTCTTCATAATGACGCATTTTAAGCACCTCCTTCTGCTCATCCGGAAGATGTTCAATAAGGCGTTTTACGTCATTATGTATCTGTGTGGTTATGAGTTTTTCCTCTATGGTTTCATCATATACCTTAAGGGTATCAAAAAGATCATACTCTTCGCTGTTCTCCCGGAAAGGCATCCTTTTTGATTTTCTGAAGAAATCAATAATGAGGTTGTGCGCAATTCGCATGGCCCATGGGAGAAACTTGCCCTCCTCGTTGTAAGAACCTGCCCGCAGGGTATTGATGATTTTAATGAAAGTATCCTGAAAAACATCCTCTGCAAGATGCTTATCCTTAACGATCAGAAGGATATATGAGAATATTTTTCTTTGATGCCTGTTGATGAGGGTTTCCAGGGCATTGTGGTCACCAGCAATAAACAGACGGATCAACTCTTGATCGCTAGTCGCTACGCGGTCATTCATAAGATTGGCCTCCATGTGTTGTTAAACTAGCGTAAGTGTTTAATCTATAATCCGTCCTCCTATTTTTGGTTAATAACTATTGCGAAGTCGATTTTTCGCACTTTGGCTGCGACAAATATATGTTTTTTTTTATGTTCAGCAAAATATTTTTAAAAAAAACCTTTATTGATCCAATGTATATAAAAAACGTTTGATGCTTTTCTTGGGTGTTTTTTCAAACTCTTCAGGTACAATGTCGATGTCGGCAATATTCATGTATGCGGGCAATTTTTCATTTAACTCATCCTTGTATGTCTGCAGTTTTTCCCGTAACTGTCTTTCACTGATGCCCACTTTGTCAATGGTCTCATAGTCAGGATATACCAGAGCCTGCAATACCCTTTTCTTCTCCCTTACCAGTGTTTCCTGGATAAACAATTTATTATTGAGCAAAGCTTCAATCTCTTCCGGATAGATGTTTTGTCCGGAAGGTCCGAGGATCATGCTTTTGCTTCGCCCTTTAATGTATACGTAATTGTCGCTGTCAAGCATGCCGAGGTCTCCGGTATGTAACCAGCCCTCCTTATCTAAGGCCTTTTTTGTTGCTTCCTCATTTTTGAAATAACCGGTCATTACATTCTCACCTTTAACAAGAATCTCTCCGGCAATGCTTTTCGCGTCCGGACTGTCGATTTTCATCTCCAGGAAGTCCACGACCTTACCTGCCGACTCCAGTTTGGTACTTTTCCAATTTGCATAACTGATAAGCGGTCCGCATTCTGTCATTCCATACCCTATGGAATAAGGGAAGCCGATCCTCCTCAAGAATAGTTCAACCTCCTTGTTCAGTGGTGCTCCACCAATAACGATCTCGTGAAAGTTTCCGCCAAAGACATTTACCAGTTTTTGTCGAATTTTATTGTGAACAATCTTTTTCAGTCCCGGTGTTTTCAGCAAAAGCTTCATTGCCGGTTTATCTATTGCAGGAATAATCTGTTTTTTATAGATTTTCTCAATGATGAGCGGAACAGCCAGTACAAGACGTGGTTTCACTTCCCTGAATGCCTGGATGATGATCTGCGGTGAGGGTGTCTTGGTCAGGAAAGTGACGTGGCAGCCCAGCGTAAAGGGCCACAGGAACTCAAAAGCACATCCGTATGCATGCGCCAGGGGCAAGAAGGATACAATTTTATCGCCGGGATTGAGCGGCATGTTTTCGTTGGCGTAAACGATATTGGCAGCCAGACTGTTATGCGGAAGCATCACACCCTTTGTGAATCCTGTTGTTCCGGAAGTGTAACTGATCACACCCAGTGTGTTGTTCGGAAGTTCAGGAAAAATTAAACTATCGGGCTGAATGCCCAGCGGAAATTTCTTTTGATAAAGATTTTCTACCTTTTCGGTTTGCTTCTCCAATATCTGATCTGGACCGTCGTGCAGTACGGAAAAATCGTTCAGGGAGAGTGTGCCCAGCAGTCGCTTCATCTTGTCCGGATCCAGGTTGTCGAACAGGTTGTCGGCAGCAAGCAGCAGACATGCCTCGGAGTGGTTGATGATGTGATGGACATCATTGGCCTTGAAATCAGGCAAAATGGGCACAACTGTTGCACCGTAGGTGATCACGGCAAGGTAAGCGATGCCCCAATGTGCTGAATTCTTTCCCAGAATGGCAATTTTGTCCCCTTTTTTGATCCCACACGCTTCAAAACGTGTGTGCAGGTGGGCCATATACCCTGCAACATCACCATAAGTGAATGATTTTCCCTTATAATCGGCAAGGGCGGTAATATTCCAGTTGTTTCTGATTGCTTTTAAAATAAATACGCTTAACTTTTCTTTGATCATGATATGATGTCTTATTGTTATCGATAAAATTAAAACCTTGCGCAAGTTACAAATTATACCAAAAC
>SLNX01000230.1 GCA_007132825.1 Bacteroidales bacterium
AAAAACTTGTCATCGCCGAAGACATATCAAATGATCCCAGATGGTTACCCTACAAGGAATATATACGACTCATCAAAAAATACAGTTTAAATGCCTGCTGGTCTTTGCCATTCTTTTCCTCTGAAGGCAATCTGCTTGGTACGATCGCAAATTACAGCAATCAAACAGGACCACCTGACAGAAATAACCTGAAAGTACTGGAATGGTCAACCCGTATTGCCGGATTGGCAGTTGAGCAGGATATAGCTGAAAAAGAACTTATCTCTGCAAAACTTGTGGCAGAAGAAAACATCAAACTTAAGAACACATTTCTGCAAAACATGTCGCACGAGATACGAACTCCACTTAGCGGAATCATGGGTTTTAGCTCATTGCTGAAGAACATAGAAAAAAATGCAGATAACCAAAAACAAATTGAAGATTATATTGACATCATTCAAAATTCATCAAAAAACCTGCTTGCCATTGTAAATGATGTGCTGGAAATATCCAGGATTGAGAGCGGCACGCTAAGGCTGAGCAAGTCTGTTTTCTCGGTTAAAGAGTTCCTGGAATATATCAACAATATTTTTGCTTCAAAAGTTAAAAACAAAGGACTCGAATTCATTCTCATTGCCCACGATGGTTTAGGTAGGGAAAGATTATATGCTGACAAGGAAAAGCTTTTTCAAATCATCATCAACTTTATGAATAATGCCCTGAAATTTACCCAGAAGGGAAGTATTGAGTTGTTTTTAAAAAAAGAAAACAATGGTATTTCCATTAATGTGCTGGATACAGGTATTGGCATTGATAAAAAGTTCCACGATAAGGTTTTTGACCGTTTTTGGCAGTATGAAGCATTTACAAAAAAGTTTTATGGAGGAACAGGTTTGGGTTTATCCATATCAAAGGGGTTGGCCGATTTTTGCGGCTATGATATCAAGTTTATTTCAGAAAAGGATAGGGGTGCGCTATTTTCACTTTTGCTGCCTGAAGATGTCATTTATACGGAACAACCTGAACAAGCCGGCAACCAGATTGAAAGGCAGGAATACATAGATAGGCTAAAGGGTCTCAATTTTTTAATCGCCGAAGATGACCAAACAAGCCTTCTGTATATCAGTGATATAATAAAAGACCTGGAGGTGGGTTTTAAATGGGTTACTGATGGAAGGATGGCCGTGGATGCAATAATGACTGAAAAATTTGATCTTGTAATCATGGATCTGAAAATGCCTGGCATGGATGGTTTTGAAGCAATCCGTACAATAAAGGCATTTGATCCGGATATACCAATTCTCACCCAGTCTGCTTATGCAGCAGCAGAAGATGAAGAATTGGCTATGAATGCTGGCTCTGATATGTTTTTGCAAAAACCTTTTGAACCGGAAGACTTTCTTAGGGCATTAGAAAAACTTATAAGGGATTCACAAACTAACGAATAATTTTTAATTTTCATGAGCGACGACAAGAAGATTATTTTCTCAATGGTTGGAGTAGGAAAAACGTTTCCCCCAAGCAATAAGCAAGTCTTAAAGGACATCTATCTTTCTTTTTTTTACGGTGCAAAGATCGGGATCATTGGTCTGAATGGTAGCGGGAAATCCACGCTAATGCGAATCATCGCCGGTGAAGAGAAGTCTTACCAGGGAGAAGTTGCATTTTCACCGGGTTATTCGACAGGCTATCTTCCCCAGGAACCGGTAATTGATCCGTCGCTTACCGTTAAGGAGGTTGTTGAACAGGGGGTGCAACCCATCGTTGACATACTCAAGGAGTATGAAGCGGTAAACATGAAGTTTGCTGAGCCGATGGACGATGATCAGATGAATAAGCTCATTGAGCGTCAGGGACAGCTTTCAGAATTGATTGAGCAGCATGATGCCTGGGATCTTGACAGCAAGCTGGAGCGTGCGATGGATGCATTGCGCTGTCCTGAACCCGATACGCCCATCAAGAACCTGAGTGGCGGAGAACACCGCAGGGTCGCACTCTGCCGGCTCTTGTTGCAGGAACCAGATATTTTGCTCCTTGATGAGCCTACAAACCACCTGGACGCTGAAAGTGTTGCCTGGCTCGAACAACATCTTCAGCAATACAAGGGTACTGTAATTGCCATTACTCACGACAGATATTTTCTGGACAATGTGGCTGGCTGGATACTCGAGCTCGACAGGGGAGAGGGGATACCGTGGAAGGGAAATTATTCCTCATGGCTGGAGCAAAAAGCAAAACGACTGGAGATGGAGGAGAAGTCGGAAAGCAAACGACGGAAAACCCTGGAGCGGGAGCTTGAGTGGGTCAGGATGTCTCCAAAAGCGAGACAGTCAAAGGGAAAAGCCCGTCTGAATGCCTATGAACGGATGCTGGGTGAAGATGTCAAACAAAAGGAGGAACGTTTGGAGATTTTTATCCCCAATGGCCCCAGACTTGGAAACAAAGTGATTGAAGCAGAGAGTGTCCGAAAAGCCTTTGATGATAAACTGCTGTTCGGTGATCTGAATTTTTCATTACCACCTGCAGGCATTGTTGGTGTCATTGGACCAAATGGCGCTGGCAAGACAACCCTTTTCCGTATGATTATGGGACAGGTTCGGCCGGATGACGGGCATTTCGAAATGGGAGACACAGTAAAGGTCGGTTATGTGGATCAGGCCCATGCGGAGATTGATCCTGAGAAAAGTGTATGGGAAGTAATCTCCGGCGGCAATGAGCATATTAACCTTGCCGGCAGACAAATGAACAGCCGCGCCTACGTTGCCCGCTTCAACTTTACCGGTGCCGATCAGGGTAAGAAGTGCGGTGTTTTGTCAGGAGGAGAACGTAACAGACTTCATCTGGCAATGACTCTTAAAAGTGAAGCCAACGTGTTGCTCCTTGATGAGCCAACAAACGATATTGATGTCAACACACTCAGGGCACTTGAAGAAGGCCTTGAGAGTTTTGCAGGCTGTGCTGTCATCATTACCCACGACAGGTGGTTCCTTGACCGTGTCGCAACGCACATCCTTGCGTTTGAAGGGAACTCAGAGGTTTACTTCTTCGAAGGAGGATATTCCGACTATGAGGAAAATCGCCGGAAAAGACTTGGCGATGAAGGCCCCAAACGGATTAAGTACCGGAAGCTGAAGGCGGATTAAGCGTTTAGCGTTTAGCGTTTAGCGTTCAGCGTTTAGTAAGTAATAATGGCAACTTACTATTATTCTTCCGCGTCGACCAAAACCGGATTTTCGGTAAATACATCTTTTGGTTCTTTAACGAATGCCCACAGAAGGGCAGAGATACCCACAGTCAATGCACTCACAATAAATATAATCCCCTTATCGGCAGCATCATCTACAATTTCACCTACACCAAAGCTTGAAACAAACTGAGGCAGTACAACACTCAGGTTAAACAAGCCCATGTAAAGCCCCATGCGCGCCTGCGAAACTTTCTGAGACATGATGGCAAATGGAAGACTTATAGTTGCTGCCCAGCCAATGCCGACAACAGCCATTAGTGCATAAATAAGTGCCGGCGCATATCCAAACTGAAGAATGCCAAAATAGCCCAAAGCCATGATGGCAATGCTGACAGTGTGTGTTCTTACCCTGCCAAAGCGGGCTGCAAGCGGTTCAAGGATCATTACAGGAATTATTGCAGCGACAAGGTTCAAACTAAAGAAACTCCAATTTACAATGCGTCCTATGGTTTCGTTGATTTCAGCGAGGCGCGCCGATTCAAGGGCGCCGTTCTCTTCAAGCAAAAGCGGATCGATCTGCACATCAGCCAGCTCCGGAACTCTGAAACGCACAAAGGCAAACAGGTAAATAAACATTGTTTGTACACCGATCCATGTAAAGGAATGCGCTGCAAGCACCTTACGGAAGCCTACCAAACCGTCTTTTTCCCGAGATATACCGTCCTCTTTGCGTGTCATGGTATATATGATCACCACTGCAGTGATGATCAGGCAAACAATTTCAAAACCATAATTCGGTATGGTAGGGATGAGTCCCAAACGGCCAAAAATTCCATAAACAGCATACAATAGAAATCCCCAAAGCGGGAGAATCGTTTTCATGATCTCAATAAGGCTGGCTTCATTGCGACCACCTTCCTTGGCTTTGCTAAGCAATTTATTTGCTTTTTCAGCCTCTTCATCACTTTTGCCGTATTGTCCTAAATGTTTAGGTTCCTTGATAAAGAATGGAGGTATTACAGAGAACAGAAATACCAGTGCAACACCAAAATAGATCAGAACAAAATTATCCCATACAGCTCCTATCAGATAGGCCATAACACCAAATGATCCCGAAACTGTTTGCATCCAGGTGTATCCTTTTGTTCGAGGCCGTCCCTCAGGCGTTACATCGGCAATGATCGCCCGTGTAGGGTTAAAGCTGATGTTGATGGCAAGGTCAATGGTCAGTGACACCACGATGGCAACACCGAGAATCCCTTGCAACCCCATAGAGGCCTGTATGACACCGATGTTTGGCAAAGCCAGAAGCCCTAACGCGGCCAGAACACCTCCGACAAGGATAAAAGCACGGCGACGACCGTTCCAAACCCAGACATTGTCGGAAATAATTCCTACAACAACCTGGCCAATGATGCCTGCAAGAGGTCCGGTAGCCCAAACCAGTCCAATGTCACGGATTTCCAGACCAAATTGTGTGCTCAGCATCCAGCTTAAAGCCGCAATCTGAACAGCAAGTCCAAATCCCATTGCCGTCGCCGGAAGGCTGAGCATGGCGTAAAAGGGATTTGTCAGTTTTTTTTGAAAAGGGAGCATAAGATGCAGTTTAGTTTCAGATTAATACAATGGATTATTGCATGCTTTTGTCAAAGATAATACTATGATTTTTAATATGATGATCTGAGATAAAACGGATAAAATACAAACCATCGGGCAAAGACCTTCCAGATTGATTACGGCCATCCCAACTGATAAAATGGTTGCCGGCAGTATATTCATTTTCCGCGAGTGTATGCACTTTAATTCCCAGTGAATTATAGATATCAATCTTCACCATGGATGGATATTCCAGAGCGAATTCGATTGTTAGTTGCCGGCCGAAAGGATTGGGATAAATGCGGGTAAAACCGGTTGGAGTGTTTTCCACGTCTCCCAAAAAAGAAACCTCTATGTCAGCAGTTGCTGTATCAGAAGGTAATGACTCGTGAACATCACCATAAACGGCAGTAACAAAATAACTGTAAACTCCATTAATCAAGTCAGAATCTGTATATGATGCTTCAAAAGCAGTTGCAATGATATCATAATCATTCTGGTCTATGCTCCTGTAAATGTTAAAATAGGAGAATTCCTGATTTCCATTAGCCATATTATTTTTGTAATAATTTTTTGCCGGAATATCTGCATGAGTCCAGTTCAGCAAAATATCATTTGCTTCAACAGCATAAATAAGGTTTTCAGGGGGTGTCAAATGTTGCATTTCAAAATTATAAAAAATGGTATCCCCATCAGAAACAGAAAATTCATCACTGACATAAGGAATATAATGCTCCAGTTCAGCAGTAAGAGTATAGGTTCCTTCAGCTATCTGAAGCTCATACCAACCTGAATCATCGGGATATGTATTGACGCTGCCAACCGAAACCAGTACGTCGGAAACATCACTTTTGCCCTCGTTCAGTGTAACATGACCTTCAATAACCGCAAAATTCAAAGGCCCTGTAACAGTGAAAAAGTGCGGATCATAAGGGCCGATGTAAGGGTGGTTCTCACGGCGTCCCGAAGCATCTGCAGCGAAAATGTAATAGCCGATCTCAGATCCAATATCCTGTTGAGGAATCACTGCCGAAAACCAGTTATCTTCACCCTCTGTCATCAAAATGCTCGAAAATCCGCCACCACCCACCTGGTAGTAAACCTTTACAGAGTCCGGATAAAGTGCTTCTCCACTCATGGGAATGATATGGGCTTCAATCTGATATCCTTCGTGTGCCTGTTGCTCCTGAACGATTGGCATGTGTTTAATGTAAAGCATTTCGTTATCTGGAATCTCCCTTACCCGACAGTGTAAAGCATCGGTCGACCACCATCCCGAGTAGTATACGCCATAAACCGTATAACCTGGCATAGCTGCTTCATAAGCTGATATTGCTGCATCATCCCAAGCACTACCAATTGTTGGAACATAAACCCTGTCATTCAAAATCAGCGAATTGGTGTAAGGCTCATTATTTGGCGTATATACCCTGTAAACAGTAAAAGGTGTCCCGTATGATGATGTCTGAGATTCAAAATAGGCAACAGCCTGTTCTGCAAGATCATAATACTGATGACTTGGATCCACCTCGCGGATCATGATCTTATCGGGCGCAAGGAATTTAGCCCAGGTGTCTATGTGACTTAATCCGCCATGAATGTTCGGAACCACATGATAGTCCTCTATCCCCAGAAAAAGTTGCATAATGCTGTCAACCTCAGCAGGTGTCAGACTTGAATTAACGGAGTAAACGGCATTGGTTGAAGCACCAATCCCCATCCCTGTTGACATGAAGTCACCACCGGTATGTATCAGTCCCATGTGGTGATAATTGAAATTATTTGCACTGGCAAAAACGCCAGGTATGGCATTGTCATGCGGCCTTGGGCGATCATACTGAAAATCTACGATACCAAATTCATTGTTTCCATCAAAAATATACCAGGG
>SLNX01000113.1 GCA_007132825.1 Bacteroidales bacterium
AGCAACTCACCGTTATGTATTGCCCTGTCCCACTTATACAAGTCGAATATGTTTGAATAGATCCCCTTGTCGCCCATCACGCCATCGTGATGTACATCCGGAATAATGATATGACGATGTCCCCACCTCCTGAAACCAAAGGCCCTGTCATTCGTCATACCTCCCTGGTTATGCGGGTCATAAACAAAGGTGTCATCCATATCCAGTACGTCAAAAATTTGTTGTTGCATAAAGTCGGCATACCTCTGTCCCGACACCCGTTCGATCAGCAAACCCAAAAAGGCGTATCCCGTGTTCGAATAGGCGAAACGGGTTCCGGGACTGAAGTTTAGCGGACGGGGATAACGAATGAACAGGTCCAGCATGTCCTCATTGTTTGGCCGGTGTTGATGGTTCCAGTATCGCTCGATCACCCACATATAATTCTGAAGACCTGAAGTATGGGTCATCATCTGCCGGATTGTTATATTTGACCATGGGAACTCCGGAATATAATGGGTAACAACATCATCAATGTGCAACAATCCTTCCTGGTGCAACATCAATACGGCAGCTGCGGTAAATGTTTTGCTGATGCTGGCAAGCTGAAACGGCGTTTCCGGTCTGAGCGGGGTGTGATTTCTGAAGTCTGCAAAACCAAAACTCCGGCTTAGCAAAACGGTTTCCTCGCGAGCAATCAACACAGTACCGTTAAACCGGCGGGAAAGCAGATACCGGGTAATGGTATCCTCAAAGAAAAAAAGTTCATCTTGTGTGAATGTTCTGCCTGTAGCTAACTCAAGCTTCAGGTGGTCAATACCATCATGCCCATCTGTCTCCGATCTTACCATAACAACTATCCTCACCAAAAAAAACATCATAATGACAGTCAACCCCAAAAACACACTTTTTGTAATCAAAGATGAATACATCCGGGGTTTTCCGGGTTTCTTTCGGCTTAGTTGATTGTTATATGGGTTATGGTCTTCCATGAACTTTGTAAACTGTGAAGCGGCAAAATTATAAAAATTCATGGTGAGTTGAAAAATCATCTGAAATGAATCGCCCAGAAAACGACAATAAACATTTTTTTTGTTTTTTTGTTAAATACGTGTTTAAAATAAATGTACATTTGCCCTCTTTTTACTAACAACGTTTTCATTGTTGACAAGCAAGCCAATGTTGAACCAATTTGGAAAACATGCAAAATAAGTCAAAAGACAGAATTATAACCGATAATCTCGCCCTTTTATACCGGGAGGCTGCTTCGCATTATGGTGATCTGCCTGCTTTTGCCGTCAGGCAAAAAGCACTGGAGTGGCAGCCGGTTTCTTTCAGGGAGTTGTACGAGCAAGGGATGAACCTTGCAACCGGTTTAATTGACCTGGGTGTTATGCAAAAGGAACATGTAGGGCTTTTCAGCGACAACCGCTTTGAGTGGATCTTAACAGACTATGCGGTACAATTTTGCGGCGCTGCGGATGTTCCGCGTGGCAGAGATGTATCGGATGCTGAACTGTTGTATATCATCGAGCATGCAGGGATTCAGGTTTGCTTTGTGGAAACAGAGAAGCTGGCAACAAGGTTGCTGCGGTTACGCAGCAGGCTGCCCAAACTGAGGGAAATTATCGTCATGGATCCTTCAGCCCCTAACCTCAAAGGTACAATTCGTTTGGAAGATGTTTACATGAAAGGCCGGGACCTGAGGAAGGCAGGAGACAGAGAGGCAGAAAACAGAATTGCTGCAATCAGACCTGACGATCTTTTTACCCTGATCTATACATCAGGTACCACAGGTACGCCAAAAGGCGTGATGCTGACACATGACAACATGATGTCCCAGATCCGTAACCTGCCCGGCCGTCACGGGCCAAACGATCGCATCCTTTCGGTGCTTCCGATCTGGCATGTGTTCGAGCGTGTGATAGAAATGTACACCATCAGCTTCGGCGGGTGCACCTACTATTCAAGCATTCACACCCTCAGCGACGACATGAAAAACGTTGAACCCACTTTTATGGCATCCGCACCCAGGCTTTGGGAAAAAGTTCACGAAAAGATACTTCTGGGGGTTCGAAGATCGCATCCTGTAAGACAGATTCTCTTTCACATCGCATACTTTCTGGCAAAACAATACAAGGTCTCCGAGTACTTCATTACCAACAAACAGATTAAACTCAAACCAACACCCCTTTGGAAGCGTGCCGTACTGACACCTTTTCATGTAATTCGCTGGCTGATTGTTCTTCCCTGGTATGGGTTCTTCAATGCAGCTGTTTTGGAGCGGGTCAGGCTTGGTGCAGGTGGTTCGCTTGCAGCAACTATATCGGGCGGCGGTGCGCTTCCGGCACACATAGACAAGTTTTTCAACTATGTGGGCATTCCCGTACTTGAGGGTTATGGTTTGACAGAAACATCACCGGTAGTTTCTGTACGTTCAAAGCTAAACCTCGTTTTGGGAACGGTTGGACCACCCATTCGGGAAACAGAAGTTCGAATCATCTGCCTGAACTCTGGAAAAACCCTGTATCCCGACCCGGCAGATCCTGCCGGAGGCATTGGTAAAACAGGTGAAATTTGGGTACGCGGCCCTCAGGTTATGAAAGGGTACTACCGTGATGAACCGCTCACCCGGGCCGCTATGGAAGATGGTTGGTTTCGCACCGGCGACCTTGGCATGATCACCCACAACGACTGTTTGAAAATCGTTGGACGGTCCAAATCCACCATTGTACTCTCCAGCGGTGAAAATGTAGAGCCTGAACCACTGGAAATGAAGCTACGGCAAAGCCGGTACATCGATCAGTGCATGGTAGTGGGACAAGACCAGAAATTTCTTGGGGTATTGGTTGTTCCCGAGCTCAGTGCATTTAGAAAAAACGGCACACAACCCAAAGACCTTGCAGAGCTTTCATCTTTACCGGAAACCAAAACAATCATTCAGAAGGAGATCCGTCAGCTCATATCATCATCAGCCGGGTTTAAGAAGTATGAGCAGATTCGAGACTTTCGAATCCTCCCCAAACCATTTGTTGTGGACGAGGAGCTTACCAACCTGTTTAAAATCAAAAGGCATGTTGTTACAGACAAATATAAGCAGGTCATTGCAGAGCTATTCCCAAACAGCACATCTAAATAAGAATTAAACAGAAAAGAAATGGAATTTCCATCGCAACTATTATATGCACAGGATCAGGTGCTGCTTGCACTAATGATTTTCATCATCATGCTAGGAATGGGGTCAAGCTTAACGGTTGATGACTTCAGGGCTGTAGCCAGAAGTCCGAGGGGGGTACTGGTAGGCTTTTTGTCGCAGTTTGGCCTGATGCCACTGATCGCTGTTAGCTTGTCGATCGTTTTGAATCTGCACCCTGCCTTTGCGATTGCTCTCATCCTGATTGGCACCTTGCCAGGAGGCACTACCTCGAACATGTTTACCTATTTCTCACGAGGTTCGGTTGCCCTGAGCATATCGATGACCACCGCATCAACTGTGATGGCCTTATTTATGATGCCAATCATCCTGAGTGTATATACCGTTCGTTTCACAAGCCAGTTGTCAGCCGACATGCGGGCCGCCGGTGCGGAAACAGATTTTGTCATCCCAACGGGAAACATTATTAGTTCACTGGTCCTGGTGCTGGTACCTGTAATTCTGGGAATGATTCTAAAGCGCAAATCGCCAGGATGGGCCAAAACAGCAGAAGACACAGCCGGTTTCATGGCAGTTTTGGTTATTCTGTATCTCATGATGACTGCATTTGTCCGCCATGGTAAGCTGTTCCTTGTAACTCCTGTTGAAGTATACATTGCAACCATCGGACTGGGGCTGGCAGGATTTTTCTTTGGATACTGGTTTTCCAGGCTGATTGGAATGTATCCCCTCTTTCAGCGAGCCATTTCATTGGAAACGGGAATACAAAACGGACCGGTGTCTTTTGCCATCATCCTACTGAGCTTTAACGAACCGGTGCAAAGCCAGATGCTTTGGCTGGCGATCCTGTATTCCACATTCATTGTGATGACGTCGTCCATCATTACCCTTTATTTCAGAAAAAAAGGGAAATTTGACTGGGACACATACAAGAACATACAGATTCACAACAGGTTGTTTGGCACTGAATATGTGACTCGTTATCCGAAAGGGTTTTTGCCGAAGCGGCTTGTAAAGGACCCAAGCCAGGGAACGGTTCCCGCTGCAAAGAAAGCATATTCTGTTTCCGATTCCTGATTTTTCATGTAACTTTGGTATGAAAACACAAATTTCATGCAAGCCGGCTTTCCGGTTTGTTATTCACCTCATGCTGTAAAATGAACCACCTCAACGACATTTTCAAGAACAACAGGCGCTGGGTTGCCGATAAGCTTAAAAAAGACAATCAATATTTCAGCAAACTTGCAGAAGGCCAGCGTCCAAGAATCCTTTACATCGGCTGTTCCGACAGTCGTGTTTCGGCGGAAGAACTGATGGGACTCGCTCCGGGAGAAGTTTTTGTGCACCGTAACATTGCCAACATGGTTCCCAACACAGACCTGAGTGCAATGTCTGTGATCAAATACGCAGTAAACATTCTGAAGGTGCAAGATGTTGTGGTTTGTGGACACTACCATTGTGGCGGAGTAAAGGCTGCCATGGAACACGCAGATCTGGGACTGCTTAATCCCTGGCTTCGCAACATCCGCGACGTATATCGCATCCATCAGCAAAAGCTCAACAAGATCGGCGACGAAGAAAAAAGATTTCGCAAGCTCGTTGAATATAACGTCCGGGAACAGTGCATCAATGTAATAAAAACCGCGGTGATTCAGCGTGCCTGGAAAGAAAGGGGGGTTCGTGTCCATGGCTGGGTGTTTGACATTGGCACCGGCAAACTAAAAGACCTGAAGATTGATTTTGAGGGGATCCTGTCGCATATCATGGAAGTATATCGAATCGACTAACAAGCAAAACCTTACAACAACGATTATGAAAGTTCAATTTTTATCCTTTATCATCATTTTAATGACCATCCGGTTGTTAACAGCTCAACAACAGGTTCCAAACGGTGACTTTGAAAGCTGGCCATCTAATAATTTTGGCAATCCGGAATTCTGGGATTCCCCAAACGCTGAGACCTCCGGATTCCCTTTTTTTCTCACAACCGTTGCGCAAACCTCCGATAGTTACAGTGGCAGTTATGCAGCAAAATTAACATCTGGCAATATATTGGGGCAGGTTGTGCCAGGTGTTCTGACACTTGGGACACTGAACCTGGACATAACCAACCCGGAAGAATCTGAGTTTCTCGGAGTTCCTTTTACTGACAGACCTTCTGATCTTAGCGGATATTTCAAATATGCAACAACCGGCACCGACTTTGGCGCCATTGCTTTGTTATTGACCCGATATAATGAGCAAACAAACAACAAAGACACCATCGCTCTTGGGGGAACCATGTTTGCTCCCCAGGCAATATATACAGGTTTTGACTTTGAACTCTTTTATCTGAGCTATGAAGAACCGGACTCCTTGAATATCATTATCCTGTCATCAGCATCCCCAACCTTGGTAGCCGGCAGTGAGCTAATCATTGATGACCTTTCCTTTTCTTTTGACGGTCATCCTGTTGTTGACCTTGGAGATGATGTTTTCATTTGTCCGGGAGCAAGCCACACCTTCGATCTGGGTTTCCTGGCAGGCCACACTTATACCTGGCTTGACCTTGCTACAGGAGAAGTGGTTTCAAACGAACCTGTGTTCACCGTTTTTGACGAAGGGCTTTTCAAGGCGGTTGTGCAAAATCAGAATGGCTTACCTGGCATGGATACCGTCGAGGTATTCGTTTACGAAAATGCACCCACGGTGTTTGACCTTTCTGTTGAGGGGACATTCTGTGAAAACAACGCCAGTTTTGAGTTTCTCCTCGATGGTTCGGAAGAGGAAGTAAGCTATGTGGTTTGGAAAGACGACATACCCTGGTCCGAACCCCAGTCTGGCACCGGACATGAACTGGTTTTTGGTCCTTATGAAGCCCCGGGACTCTATTATGTGATCGCTGAAGATCCTGAAGGCAATTGCAACATGTCGACCGACACACTTACCGTGCAACTTGTTCCTGTACCGGAATTGTTTTCAGTTACCGGCGGAGGCTCATACGATGAATCGGGAGAAGGTGTTGAAGTTGGTCTGAGCGGCAGCGAAACCGGTGTTAATTATATCCTTATTCGAAACGGTGAGGATTTGATAACGGAAAAAGCCGGAACAGGCAGTCCGCTGTCGTTCGGATTACAGGGTGAGGGCATTTATACCGTTGAAGCGGTTAACAGTGAGGCATACTGTATGGTTATGATGGAGGGTGAAGCGGTTGTGAGCATCAGCACCTCCCTTGCAAACATTGACCAAGACGTAATCCGTGTTTTCCCGAATCCAGCCGGTGACCATTTCGTGGCTAGTGGGCTGCCCGCAAACCGAAAAGCTCTGTTCCAGTTGATGGATGTCAGGGGTCAGGAACAGTATTCTGCAATGATCCACGTTGACGAAAGTGGCAACTACCTGTTTACAAAAGCCAAGACTCTTAATCCCGGTTTTTATTTTTTACGGATTTCTATCACGGATGGTGAAGTTTTTACCGAGTCCGTGTTGATTCGGTAACAT
>SLNX01000088.1 GCA_007132825.1 Bacteroidales bacterium
ATGCGTATTGTTTTCTCTCTTTCGATTTAATTCATATCCTGTGAGTTATCTGCAGAAACCTTTTTGCCATTGAAGGATACATAAAACCAGACCACTGACATATTGTATGAAACAATCATGCAGATATTGCAGAAGTGCTATATTTGCTGATATAAACAACCTTGGGCAAATGTAACTATACAAAGGTCACATTGACAATGAATGACAAATACAAACCTTGTTAACTCAACATGACCTCAATTGCCTTTATCGATACCGAAATTGATCCGGCCACCGGAAAAATTCTTGACCTTGGAAGTGTCAAAGATGATGAAAGTTCTTTTCACAGACCCTCGGTTGCTGAGTTCATTCAGTTTTTACAAGGGATACAATTCATTTGTGGGCATAATATTTTTAACCACGATATAAAGTATATCGGTAAAGCAATTGCGGATGCAGGAATAAATCCGGCAAATGTAATTGACACTTTGTTTCTTTCTCCGTTGCTTTTTCCTACCAGGCCCTATCATGCGCTGTTAAAAGACGATAAGCTACAATCGGAAGAGGCAAATAACCCATTGAATGATTCAATCAAAGCGAAAGATTTGTTTTATGATGAAATTGCCGCTTTCAAACAAGCTGACAAAACGTTAAAACAAATTTTCTATTTGTTGCTGAATGACAAGAAAGAGTTCGAGGCCTTTTTTCGTTTCATAGCATATACGAGCGAAAGCATAGAACTTGAAAGAATGATCCGGCAAAAGTTTGAAGATGAAATTTGCGAACAAGCCAATCTTTCTAAAATAATTGAGGAACAGCCGATTGAACTGGCATATTGCTTATCTCTTGTAAACTCATTTGTTCACCATAAAAAGATCCATTCAATAACTCCTCCCTGGGTGCTAAAAACTTATCCCGAAGTTGAACGCATAATGTTCAATTTGCGAAGCAATCCATGTATAAGCGGTTGTGTTTATTGCAACAATGCCTTAGACGTGCATAAAGGGTTGAAAAGCTTTTTTGGCTTTAATTCCTTCAGAACATACGGAGGTGAACCTTTGCAAGAGAAAGCGGTTAAGGCGGCCGTTGACAACAAATCCATTCTGGTGGTTTTTCCTACTGGTGGCGGAAAATCGATCACTTTTCAGGTTCCTGCTTTAATGAGTGGAGAAAATGCAAAAGGGTTAACGATAATCATTTCTCCCTTACAGTCGCTCATGAAAGATCAGGTTGATAATCTTGAAAAAGCTGGGGTTACAGAGGCCGTAACAATAAATGGATTGCTAGACCCAATTGAAAGGGCAAAATCTTTTGAGAGAGTTGAAGATGGTTCCGCATCCATTCTTTATATTTCTCCCGAATCTTTGAGGTCGCGAACAATTGAAAGATTGATTTTAGGAAGAAAGATTACTCGTTTTGTTATTGACGAAGCACATTGTTTCTCTTCTTGGGGCCAGGATTTCAGAGTTGATTATTTGTATATCGGTGATTTCATAAGGTCAATTCAGGAAAAGAAAAATCTCAGGGACGGAATACCTGTTTCTTGCTTTACGGCCACGGCAAAGCAAAAAGTGATAGAAGACATTCGTTATTATTTTAAAGAAAAGCTTTCTCTTGAATTTGAACTGTTTGCTTCAAAAGCATCAAGAACAAATCTTCATTATAAAGTTTTTGAAAAGGGAAATGAAGAAGAAAAGTATCAGGCGGCGCGAGATCTTATTGAAGAAAAAAACTGTCCGACAATCATTTATGTATCAAGAACCCGAAAGGCATACCTGCTTTCAGAGCGACTGACCAAAGATGGTTTTCATGCAAAACCATATCATGGCAAAATGGATGTTAAGGAAAAAACTGTCAATCAAAATGCTTTCATATCAGGTGAAGTTTCAATAATGGTTGCAACTTCTGCTTTTGGAATGGGGGTTGACAAGAAAGATGTCGGCATGGTCATTCATTATGAGATTTCAGATTCACTTGAAAACTATATTCAGGAAGCTGGAAGAGCAGGACGGGATGAGAACATTGTGGCAGATTGTTTTGTCTTGTTCAATGAAGAAGACCTAAGCAAACATTTCATCCTGCTGAATCAAACAAAGCTGTCTGTCAAAGAGATTCAGCAGATTTGGAAGGCGATCAAAGATATCACAAAGTTTCGATCCACAGTATCTAACTCTGCCCTGGAGATTGCAAGGAAAGCCGGGTGGGATGATAATGTAGTTGAAATAGAATCAAGGGTTACAACAGCTATTGCTGCATTGGAAGATGCCGGCTATCTGAGGCGCGGGCAAAACATGCCAAGAATTTTTGCCAACAGTATTCTCTCCAGAAATGCACAGGAAGCCATTGGGAAAATCATGGCTTCTGAACGATTTGACGAGCAGCAAAAGGCTCATGGGATACGGATTATCAAGAAGCTTTTTTCAAGCAAAAGCAGAAAACATGCAAGCGATGAATCAGCCGAATCAAGAATTGATTACATCAGCGACCATTTGGGTATAGTAAAAGGGGAGGTTATTAATATAGTGAACCTCCTTCGTGAGGAAAGGATTTTAGCCGATGCAAAAGACCTGACAGCATTCATCAAGAAAGGAGAGAACAAAAATCGTTCTCTTGCCATTCTTAACTCATTTGCCAAGATTGAAAACTTCCTGCTTCCTTTGTTTGAAGAACAGGAAAAAACATTTCACATCAAAGAGCTGAACGAAGATGCTGAAGCCAACGGCTGTGAGGGTGTGAACATCAAAAAGATTAAAACGATCATTAATTTTTGGGCAATTAAGAATTGGGTGAAACGCAAAACCCTGGAGTATTCTAAAAACCATGTTGTGGTGCTTTCCCTTAGCTCTCAAGATGTTTTGCAGGAAAAACTGGACAAGCGACATGAATTGTCAATGTTTATTGTTGATTTCCTTTATGAAAAAAGCAATTTGATTATTTCTGCAGAAGATGCAGACAAAGAAGAGGTATTGGTTGAGTTTTCCGTACATGAATTGAAAAGTGCATTTGAAAATTCATTGGCAAGTTTTGGCAAGAAAGTTACAATTGAAGATGTTGAAGATGCGCTGTTTTACTTATCAAGGATTGAGGCAATCAAAATTGAAGGAGGGTTTCTGGTCGTATACAATCAACTAACCATTGAAAGAGTGGAGAATGACAATCTTAAGAGATATACCAAAGATGATTATCAGAAACTCCATCAGTTTTACGAAAACAAAGTTCAGCAAATTCATATAGTTGGCGAATATGCCAGGAAGATGATCAGCGACTACAAAGATGCCTTGCAGTTTGTAGAAGATTATTTTCAATTAAACTATAGTTCATTTCTTAAGAAGTATTTTCCGGGCAGCAAGATTGATGATCTCAAACTCAAAATGACCCCAGGGAAGTTCAAACAACTTTTTGGAGAATTATCGCCATCGCAATTAAACATTATCAAAGACAATTTTACAAAATACATTGTCGTCGCTGCGGGTCCCGGAAGTGGCAAGACCAGGGTACTGGTGCATAAGCTGGCTTCTCTGCTCCTGATGGAAGATGTCAAACATGAGCAGTTGCTTATGGTTACTTTCTCAAGGGCAGCGGCAACAGAATTTAAGATACGCTTGCTGAAGTTAATTGGCAATGCTGCCAACTACATTGAAATTAAAACCTTTCATTCTTATTGCTTTGATTTGCTCGGCAAAGTTGGAAGTCTGGAAAAGTCTGGTGATGTTTTAAAGCAAACTGTTGAGAAAATTAATAATAAAGAAGTTGAAATCAACCGGATTACCAAAACCGTTTTGGTGATTGATGAGGCCCAGGATATGGACGAAGATGAGTTTAACCTGATAAACGCCTTAATGGAGCAGAATGAAGAAATGAGAGTGATCGCCGTTGGTGATGACGACCAAAACATTTTTGAATTCAGAGGGTCCAGTTCAAAATATCTCGAACAATTTATTGAGGTAAACAAGGCGGTCAAACATGAATTGGTTGACAACTACAGAAGCAAAAAGAATCTTGTTGATTTTACAAATCAGTTTGTTAGACGCATTCGCAACCGGCTAAAAGTTAACCCAATAGTTTCAAAGCAAACCGACAACGGAAAAATAAGGTTGATTCGTTATCAGAGCGACAACCTCATAACTCCGCTTGTTAATGATATACTCTCTGCCAGACTTACAGGCACCACGTGTGTGCTTACAAAGACGAATGAAGAGGCATTGCAAATAACGGGAGTTCTATTGAAAAATGGCATGCAAGCAAAGTTGATTCAAACCAATGATGGTTTCAGTTTGTATAATCTTTCAGAAGTCAGATACTTTTTGGAGCGATTGAATTTCGAGGATGATGGTTTCACAATTAGCGATGACGTTTGGCTTGCGGCGAAAAGGGAATTGACAAACAAGTTTAGCAACAGCAATAAGCTGGAAGTTTGTTTAACCATCATCAAAGATTTTGAAGCCACAAATCCAAAAAAGAAATACAAGTCTGATTTGGAGGTATTTATTCGTGAGTCCAGGCTGGAGGATTTATTCAATCACAATGCAGAAACAATTATTGTTTCAACCATTCACAAGGCAAAAGGAAAAGAGTTTGATAATGTTTTTCTGATGCTTGAAAACTTTAATCCATCAACAGACGAAAGCAAGCGACAGTTGTATGTTGCCATGACGAGAGCAAAACAAAATTTGACGGTTCATTTGAACTCCGGCTTTCTTGACAATATTTTTACCGAGAATCTGGAACGAACAGAGGACAACCAAACATATCCTCCACCAAATGAGCTGATAATGCATTTGACTCACAAAGATGTTTGGCTTGACTTCTTTGGAAACAAACAATATCAGGTTTCCCGGTTATCAAGTGGAGATGTTTTGACATTGAACGGTGATGAATGTTTGAACGCAAAAAGACAATCAGTTTTAAAATTCTCAAGGCAGTTTGTAAATCAAATTGAATCAATGAAAGAGAAAAACTATGAGTTGAAAGCTGCGAAAGTAAACTTTATTATTTACTGGCAAAAAGAAGGAGAAGACAAGGAGTTAAAAATTATTTTACCCGAATTTTGCTTTGAGAAACGATAGCATGAGGACTGGGTTAAAGAAAGTTATGTGTTAATAAAAATTCATACCTTATCAAGGGTTTTGATATGTTTGTTTTCAATTCATAGAGCATAAAAGTGCTTAACGCGCACAACCTTGATTGCCGTGCAAAATATTGCCCGGCAATTCAAGCCGGTGTTATATATGATCAAATCCCGGGTCTCCTCGTTCCGTCATATCAGACAAACACTCCAAAAACCTTACATCTTACAAAATGACAAACTGTCGGTAGTTTCCATTAATGAAATTATTTTCAAAAAGGTTTTACTGAATTAATATTTTTATTACTTTTGCCATTCGAAAATACGAACGTTCATAAATAGATTCCTCCTTAGCTCAGTTGGTTAGAGCATCTGACTGTTAATCAGAGGGTCCCTGGTTCGAGTCCAGGAGGGGGAGCCAGATAATCAACCACTTACGTCGTTTTAGAAGTGAGTGGTTTTTTTATGTGCATACTTTTTTACATAACCCTTGTAAATCAGGTGTCTGGTTGCCTATATATGTAATAAAGATTTTGATGTGGATGTTGGCCTCTGTGCTGTTTTGTTTGGCGTTCATGCAAATTATTGTCACAGACCGCTTATCAGGATGTGATTTAACATACAATCACTCTTTTATACACCTGACAGCCATTCCGGTTCCCTTGAAGAACTGCGATGGAAAAACACCACCATCGTAGCTGATCATGGCACGAAAATAACCCATGAAATCACCTGATGCCGATTGCGTCCACCAGTGGCCGTATTGTCCTTTCATCTGGTAATTGCCATAAATATAACGGCGACCACCCGGCAATGCACCAAACCCAAATTCGTCAGTTCCATAATGGGTGCCATCCGAATCCCATCGTGGATGTGTTCCGGTATTGCAATCATCACCTTGCGGAGAACCCACCTGACGACATGATTTGAGAAAATTGGCCACATTGTTTTGTGTGATATGGCTGTAATTGCTGATCAGGTAGTCGGTTAACTCCAGCCAGTCGCTCACTTCCGGCACGCGCCACCCCTCAGGGCAAATATTCCTGCCTCCGTTGCTGGCCTGATCAACAGCATAGAAATTGTATAGAGCACCATAGATATCTTTATTGGCAATGTCGTTGTCATACCATGCATAAGCACCATTTGTATTGCTCTCCCATGCAGAGTTATTGTTGCCCGGATAAGAAATATCAACACCATCGTTATATCGTGTGGTTTTCAGGTTTTCAGCCATCCATTCCTGCTGGCCAATAACAACAGTGTTGTATATATTGCCGTCAATGTCTGTTACTGTTGTTCCCGTTTCTGTGTCAACATCCTGCCACTGCGGAAGTCCATCTTTTACCATAAGAACCTGACCCTCCTGGCCTGCTGGGATGGGTTGCCACTGATCCTGTAAAAACACAAGCATGTCACCGGCTGATGGGTTTTCCAATATAACAAAATTACTCAGGTCCGGCAGATTATCAAGGTCTTCATAATCACCGCTAAAGCTGTCAGCCGACTGCAAGGCATGCAGGGCAAAAGGAACGCTGAGCAGCTGGGTTA
>SLNX01000213.1 GCA_007132825.1 Bacteroidales bacterium
ATGCAGGAGATCTCGAAGATCTGTGGCCGTGAATACCACCCCTTTACCTATTATGGAGCTCCCGACGCCGAAGATGTCGTTATCGCAATGGGATCCATCACCGAAACCATCAAGGAAACAATAGATCATAAAATGTCGAACGGTGAAAAGGTTGGACTGGTAAGTGTACACCTCTACAGGCCTTTCTCACCGAAATACTTCTTTAACGTATTGCCCGAATCGGTTAAGCGCATTGCCGTTCTTGACCGTACCAAAGAACCGGGTGCGCACGGGGAACCCTTGTATCTCGACGTCTGCGAATTGTTCCAGGGTAAGAAGGATGCACCGGTTATTGTTGGAGGACGCTACGGTCTGAGTTCAAAAGACACCGTTCCTTCACATATCATCTCGGTGTTTGATAACCTGAAACTCCCTGAGCCCAAAAATAAATTTACTGTAGGTATAGTTGATGATGTTACCTTCACATCCCTGCCACTTGGCGAGAATGTAGATGTGTCACCAAAAGGCAACTACGCAGCAAAATTCTATGGCATTGGAGCTGATGGAACTGTAGGAGCCAACAAAAACTCCATCAAAATCATCGGCGACACCACCGATAAATACGCGCAGGGTTACTTCTCCTACGACAGTAAGAAGTCAGGTGGTATCACCGTATCGCACCTGCGGTTCGGCGACAGCCCCATCCGCTCACCCTACCTGATCAACGCCGCCGACTTTGTTGCCTGCCACGTTCCGGCATACCTCGACAAATACGATATGCTGAAAGGACTTAAAAAGGGAGGTATCTTTCTCCTGAATTCCATCTGGGATGCGGAAGAAACCAAAAAGCGGATTCCAGATCACATGAAGCGTTTTATGGCTGATAACGACATTCAGTTATACATCATCAACGCTACGGAAATTGCAGAAAAAATTGGTTTGGGTGGACGTACGAATACCATCATGCAAAGTGCATTCTTCAAGCTCGCAGAGGTGATCCCTTACGAAAAGGCGGTTCATGAAATGAAGGATGCCATTCAGAAAACTTATGGCCGTAAAGGTGAAGAGATCGTTCGCATGAACAATGCAGCAGTGGATGAAGGAGGAAATGTTGAGAAGGTGGAGATTCCGGCAGACTGGAAAAAAGCCAGTCCCGAAATCAAATTCAAACTCCGTGAAGATGTGCCTGAATTTATCAGTGGTATCGTGTATCCGATCAACAGCCAGAAAGGTGATGACCTTCCGGTCAGCGCCTTCAGAGGCCGCGAAGATGGCACATTCCCTCCCGGAACTACTGCTTACGAGAAACGCGGAATTGCCGTCCACGTGCCTGAATGGGTTAAGGAGAACTGTATCCAGTGTAATCAGTGTGCTTATGTATGTCCACATTCCGTCATTCGTCCCTTCCTGCTGGATGAAGAGGATGTAAAAAAAGCACCGGAAAGCCTCCTGACGGTTCCTGCCAAAGGGAAATCGCTGGCCGGGTTGCAGTACCGCATACAGGTAAGTCCTTACGACTGCACCGGTTGTGGAAACTGTATAGATGTTTGCCCGGCACCGAATAAGGCGCTGGTAATGAAGCTGCTCGACGAACAGGTGCACGAAGACAAGCACTGGAGCTGGGTTTCAGAAAATGTTTCCTACAAGGATACACTGTTGAATAAGTTTCAATCTGTCAAGAACAGCCAGTTTGCACAACCGCTGTTTGAGTTTAGCGGTGCCTGTGCCGGATGTGGTGAAACACCCTATATTAAATTGGTCACGCAGCTTTATGGTGACCGCATGATGATTGCCAATGCAACAGGATGCTCATCCATTTATGGTGGTTCGGCTCCCGCAACTCCATACACCGTTAATAAGGAGGGGAAAGGACCGTCGTGGGCGAACTCACTCTTCGAAGACAATGCCGAATATGGCTTTGGAATGGTAACGGGTGTAAACAAGCTGCGCGAACGGATTGCCCGCCTGATGACTACTGCAATTGATGGCGACCTGAGTGATGCTTGTCGCGAAGCCTTTAAGGCCTGGCTCGATGCAAAGGAGGATGGTGAAAAATCAAAGGAAGCCTCTGCAAAAGTAATTGCCTGTCTTGAGAAAGAAAAATCACCCATCGCTAAAGAGATCCTTGAACTGAAACAATACTTGATTAAGAAGTCGGTATGGGTCATTGGTGGTGACGGTTGGGCCTATGACATCGGTTACGGTGGTTTGGATCATGTAATTGCCTCTGGCGACGACATCAATATGCTTGTTCTGGATACGGAGGTCTATTCAAATACCGGTGGGCAGGCTTCGAAGGCGACTCCGGTGGGAGCCATTGCGAAATTCGCTGCTTCCGGTAAGCGTGTCCGCAAGAAGGACCTCGGACTGATGGCAATGACTTATGGATATGTTTATGTAGCACAGGTTGCCATGGGTGCCAATCAAAACCAGTTCCTGAAAGCGGTTCGGGAAGCGGAGGCTTATCCCGGACCCAGTGTGATCATTGCCTACTCACCCTGTATTAACCATGGCTTGAGGGGCGGAATGGGCAGTACGCAGCAACAGACCAAGGATGCCGTAGAGGCCGGTTACTGGCAATTGTATCGCTACAACCCGATGCTTGAAGCAGAAGGTAAGAACCCCTTCCAGCTCGACAGCAAGGAGCCGGACTGGTCGAAGTTCCAGGACTTCCTGAACTCAGAGGTGCGTTTCAGCTCACTGAAAAAAGCATTCCCAAGAGAAGCCGGAGCCCTGTTCCAGGCTGCCGAGGAGAATGCAAAATGGCGCTATGATACCTATAAGCGCCACGCCGATATGGTTTATGCCAAATAATCTTGCTTTGTTCATAATTGTAAAAGGGCTGCCTAATGAAGGTAGCCCTTTTTTGGATGTACTTTTTCTTTGGCAACCAATTTGAGAATTAAGGTTAAGTTTGAGAAAAGCGCCAGCGAAGAATCTGTTGGGAAACTGACAGATTCTTCACTTCGCACTGCTTCATTATTATTGACAGGAGTATTCTGATTATCTTAACCTTAACTGCTTTTTTTGTTGTCAGGGGTTGTTGCGGCCAGAAAGCCTTGTAATCATTGGATGAATTACAACCTCGGATTATAGGCAGCACTGAAATCGGAACCAAATGTATAGGTGATGCCGATGCTACCGGAAACGTTGTAGGAGGTGGCTTGCTGTCGCTGTTCCAGAAGTATTTCCTCAATGGACAGATCTCCGGCAGGTATTGAGATCAGGTCGTTAATCAGGTTCACATTGGTGTTTAGGTTTAATGCAAAACCCTGGAAGATGCGTACATTTACGTTTGCAAAAACCCGAGCCCGGTTAATGGAGAGGTCGTGGAAGAAGTGGGACCCAGAGATTCCGGCTCGAAAGTTACCCCAGGGTTGCTGGAAACGAGCAGTGGCCTCCAATGACTGCGTGAAGATAAACTCATTGTCTTTTGCAAAAATAGTTGTTTCAATGTATTCACGGTATCCCCCGCCTAACCTGTAAGCAAGGGTGATAGACCTTCTTGTTGCCTCGTGGTAAGGAAAATAACTATATTCAATGGCAGGTACAAGGTCAATGTTAAAACGTGCATTGTGAAAAGTGCTTGAGAGGCTTGAGTTGAATACCCCAACCGACCAGTGGTCATTGATGCTTTTTACAATGTAGGCTTCGTGTCCGTGGCGGTGCGATGAGCTTATAATGGTGTCCTCACCACTGATGTATGTCCGTTTGCTGAAGTTGAAGTAGGGACGAAAACGGACCTTCCAGTCTTCTGTAATCCTGTCGGCAAAAAAGCCAAATCTCGAAGATACATTGCTTTGAAGCTCCTCTTTCCTGAAATTCCCACCACCGTAAACTTCAAAAACCCAGCTGTTCCAGGGATCGGTTTCCGGTTCAATATCATTTTCCAGTATGATGGCCTTTGCATCGTAATCATAATCCACAATGATCCGATTCACCAAACTGGTTGAAGCGATGTATTGGACTAGACCGATCTTGATCATGTTGGTATAACCTCTTCTGGTGTCATCGCTTGAATTGGTGGATGGTGCCCAGTAAGTGAGCTCGTGGTTAATACCCCTAAAACCCCTACCTCCAATAAAGGAGATCGAATAATTGGTGCCGGCCCTGCCCGCTCCGTGTCTGGTAATCATGATGTGGACGTCGGCAACCTCCTTATCACGCACATAATTTACAATGGGGATCTGCTCCCTGATAAAATCCTGATCAAGCCACCAGGGCCCGTCAAGAAAAACTGAAATGCGACCGTTTGCATTATGCCCAGGGAATGCAGATACCGAAGCATCTGCCCAAAGTGTCGTTGATGATGAAATGATAATGGTAATTGTAATGAAAAAACTTAGAAAAGAACTTATAAACCGATTCATAATTAAAGTTGAGAGTTGAGGGTTTAGGGTTTAACACTTAACAAAGAACAAAGAACAAAGAACAAAGAACAAAGAACAACAATCATGCCTAAATAAGCAGCCGGCAATTACCTGTGGATGGGGGTCAATGCCTCCGTTTCCCTGAAAAACAGCAGCGCATCATACCTGAGTGGAACAATGGTCTGCACAAACTGGTGCCTGTCGTTTGCGGGGTTATACACCACACCAACTGCCCGGTTCCCGAGCACCTGCATGAATGGGTCGTACGTCCGGTCTTTATCATCAAAAACAAGATAAAAAGTTGATTTCCCTGTTTGCTCAAGTATTCCTTCCAGGGTGTTTGAAGGTGCCACGGGAATTTGCATGCGCTCCATCCTGCTTTCCCATTGGGCACCCGCTTTAACCGTACCTGTGTAAGTTGTAAAACCGATCAGAAAAACCGCTTCCGGGCCGTGTTCAACGCGCGTAAGGTGCCCGATGTTTTCCTGCCCCCGCTGCATCATTTCGGTGAAACGAGCATCACCAATGTGTGTATTGTGTGCCCAGACGATCCCCTGGGCGTCTTCGCCATAAAAGTTGCGCAAGCGGTTAACGGTCATGTTCATGTATTGCACACGGCTATTCCAGGAGGATGCGTCGCGTCGGGTGATCGATTTCCGGTAAAACTTTTCAGCGTGCTTTACCACAAGGGCATTCTGCTTTAACCAGAAATAGGTGTGTTCATCCAGATCTGCAAACTTGTCTCTTTCGTCATGAAGCAACTTTACAACGGCTGCAGTTTCTGATGTGCAGTCGGGCGCACCCTGTCCGACCGCCTGTGCATATTGCCAGCTATCCCTTCCGTAAGGCTCAAAGCATCTGTAGTAACGGTTAACGCGACGGTATAAATCCCTGTCGTGCGACTGAACAAAATTCAGAACGGCATCCAGTGACCTCCATTCATCATAAACATCCTTTCCGTAGAAGCCTGCCTTGTCTCCCGGATCCATTCCATCATTATGACTTCGGAGCCATTCCGCCAGGGCGATAACTTCCTCGTTGCCCCACATCCACAACGGCCATCTGTCAAGGTTTTCCAAGACTTCACGGGCACTGCCAGCGGCTCCTGGCATGTCTTTGACATAGCGGTTGAGCTCGTATAGGCTTGCCCAATCGCCCTCAACGGCAATGAAACGAAATCCGTGCTCTGAAATCAGGCGCCGGCTAATGCTGTCGCGCCAGGCATAATACTCGCGGGTGCCATGACTGGCCTCACCGAGCAAAACCAGTTTTCGGCCGGAAGCTTCCTCAATCAAAAAGTCGAGATCAGACGCAGTTTCAAGATTATGGGCCCTCGATTTAATGAAAGCGACCAGATCATCATCTGTTAACAAATAACTGGCAGACAGTGGCAGGGTTATCAAAAAAATGATGATTAAGGAATATAACTTTTTCATCTGTGTGTTTTCTTAGGTGTTTATTATTCTGGTTTTCTTTATCGAAAATCGAAAATTGCCAATCGATAATCAATTATATTTCTACTTCCCACTTAAAGGCTGGGCAAACTGAATGACATCATCGCCGGTGATCTCCTTGTCACACAAAATGGCCAGGCGCTCCACTACGTTACGTAGTTCGCGGATGTTGCCGGTCCATTTGATTTTCTTCAGTTCTTCAAGGGCATCATCGGTAAATGACTTGGGGGGCATGCTTTGTTCGGTAAGGATTTCGCCAAGGAAATGATTGGCAAGCAGCGGAATGTCGTCTTTACGTTCGTTGAGGGTCGGAACATGAATCAGGATCACGCTCAGTCGATGGTAGAGGTCTTCCCGAAAGCGACCTTCCCGGATCTCCTTTTGGATGTCCTTGTTGGTGGCGGCTACCACGCGCACATTTACACCGATCTCCTTTTCGCCACCCACCCTTGTGATCTTGTTTTCCTGCAATGTTCTTAAAACCTTTGCCTGGGCTGCCAGGCTCATGTCTCCAATTTCATCCAGGAAGATGGTTCCCCCGCTGGCCAGTTCAAAGTTTCCTTTTTTTTGCTTCACTGCTGACGTAAAGGAACCTTTTTCGTGCCCAAAAAGCTCACTTTCGATGAGTTCAGAGGGAATGGCAGCACAATTCACTTCAATGAAGGGCCCTTTCGACCTTTTGCTGAGCTCGTGCAGCCACCGTGCCACAAGCTCTTTACCGGTTCCGTTCTCCCCGGTAATGAAAACACGGGCATCCGTATCGGCAACACGCTCGATCATGGTCCGGATACGCTGGATGGCATCA
Source organism: Bacteroidales bacterium (assembly GCA_007132825.1). Classification (GTDB taxonomy): domain Bacteria; phylum Bacteroidota; class Bacteroidia; order Bacteroidales; family UBA7960; genus PUPG01. Next base: position 6,609 of record SLNX01000213.1, read on the forward strand.
GACTCACCGATCATATCATAGGTTTTGCTCACCTTCCTTTTTAAGACCTTTGTTTCGGTGGTGAGCTTGGTTTTATCCATTGCATTTCTGATGGTGATCAGCAGGCGGTTCAGATCGAGTGGTTTGGATATAAAATCGTACGCTCCTTTCTTGATCGCTTCAACGGCCGTATCAATAGTGCCATGACCCGATATCATCACAATGGCCACATCGCCATCCTGTTCGCGAATCTTCTCAAGCAGTTCAATACCATCCATTTTGGGCATTTTTACATCACACAAAATGACGTCATAAGGTCCTTTAGCCATCTTCTCCAAAGCTTCTTGTCCATCTTCGGCAAGCTCTACTTCATATTTCTCATATTCCAGAATATCCTGCAAAGTGTTGCGGATGCTGCTTTCATCATCAATAACAAGAATTTTTGGCATGGTTGTATTATTGTTTATCCTAAATATAATTTATGCGTGCCGGATCCACTTCCACAGCTCACCATAACTGACTTTTTTCCCGTACATTAATATACCCGTCCGGTAAATTCTGCCACTTAACCAGATGGTCGCAATGAACCCCAGGATAAGCAGGACCGCAGACAGCGCGACCTCAGCATAAGGAACTCCGAAAGGGATCCTTACCATCATGATGACGGGGGAGGTGAGGGGTATGATCGACATCCAGAAAGCAACGGGGCCTGTTGGATTCTGAACCACCATGTTCACCATGATGATCGACAGCAGGAGAGGTATGGTAACGGGCATCATGAATTGCTGGGTGTCGGCTTCATTGTCAACCGCTGATCCAATGGCCGCAAAAAATCCCGCATAAAGAAGATATCCGCCAATAAAAAAGAAAATAAATGACAAAATCATAACGGGGAAGTTTACAGCTCCAAGTCCCTCAATCAACTGACCGGCAAAAGAATCGTGCTGCTGCACGACCTCTTGCTGTTTTCTCATCTCCTCCGCATTCAATATCTGCGTACTGGAAACATACACCTGGTCGTCGGCAGTGAAACGAAACAGATCGGGAGCAGCTAGCGTGAAAATGCTGACGATTGTAAAAGTTAACACAACCCAGATCAGAAACTGTGTAAGACCGACCATCCCGACCCCTATCACTTTACCCATCATTAACTGGAAAGGCTTTACCGAAGATACGATGATCTCAACGATACGGCTTGTCTTTTCCTCTAAAACACCGCGCAAAACCTGTGACCCAAAGAGGAAAATAAAGATGTATATCAGAAATCCTGCAATAAACCCGAGCCCCATGCTGATCTCCGGATAATCGGTGATCAGCTCTCCGTCGTCTTTTATCCGGAATGCTTGTATATTGATGGGTGTTTCAATGGCACTGAGTATTTCGGCATCAATTCCTGCCGCTTTTAGTTTAAGACTCTCAAACTCATGCTTTAAAGTGTTTTCAATAAGCAGTTTTACATTAAAGTTGATCGATTTATCGGAAAAAAGACGCAATGTTGAAGGCGATTCAAAGGCAACATCGGGGATGTGCAGCACTGCATCAAAACGGCCATCGTGCATCAGATCAATGGCACTGTCGACATTGACATTCACCGGGGTGAATGTTGTATTATCCGTATCCTGAAACCGGTCGTGGAAAATATTGGTCTCATCAACAATAGCTACAGCATAATCGCTGTCTGATAGCTGCGCAACAATAACCGGAATGATTATGATTGCTGCCATCAGGACCGGCCCTAAAATGGTCATCACCAGGAACGATTTTTTCCTGATGCGACTAAGGAACTCTCTTTTAATTATGGTTGCTGTTTTGCTCATCTTTATTTATTGAACATTCATGATGTCTGATGGAAAGTTATTGCCATTGGCATTTTGTTCTGCCGGGAATTTCCCGGTTACCTGCTTTATGAAAATATCATTCATGCTTGGCGTGATCTCCTTGAAGGACACCAGGCCTGCTTCAGGCAGCAGCAGCTGTATCAATTCATTGGTGCTGCTGTTGTCGATTATTTTGACCCTTGCATTAAGCATTCCGTCGTGTTCTTTTGTTTTGATGACCCGGAATCGCTGATCAAGGATTTCGTCCAGTGGTTTTTGCAGGTTGGTCAGCTCGGTTTCATAAATCCGGCTGGCGTGGTCTTTTTTTATCTTTCCAACCGTTCCTTCAAGGATTTTCTCCGATTTGTTGATCAGGGCGATGTGGTCACAAAGCTCCTCTACCGAGCCCATGTTATGTGTCGAAAAGATGATGGTGGCACCGTCGTCGCGGAGTTTCAGGATCTCTTCCTTTAGAAGGTTGACGTTAATGGGGTCAAAGCCGCTGAAAGGCTCGTCAAAGATCAGGAGTCTGGGTTTGTGCAGTACTGTGATAATGAACTGAACCTTTTGTGCCATCCCTTTCGACAGCTCTTCAACCTTTTTGTTCCACCAGGGCATCAGGTCAAACTTTTCAAACCACTGTTTGAGCATTATTTTGGCATCGCTGGCTTTTAACCCTTTGAGTTGTGCAAGATAGATGGCCTGCTCTCCAACCTTCATTTTTTTGTACAGACCACGTTCTTCCGGGAGATAACCGATCTGTTTGACGTGTTTGGGCTTGAGTTTTTCATTATTGAGGAATACCTCTCCCTGATCGGGTCCGATGATCTGATTGATGATCCGGATGAGGGTGGTTTTGCCGGCACCATTCGGGCCAAGCAAACCGAAGATGCTTTGCTCGGGGACGTGCAAGCTCACATTGCTCAGGGCCTTGTGGTTGGCATATTGTTTTGTGATGTTTTCGGCGTGCAGGAGGGTGTTCATTCGCTTGTCAATTAATTAAAGACATCTTTCATTCTTTCAAAGAAACTTTTGTCACTCTTTTTGGGCTTGGGTTTGAAGTTTTCTGATTCTCTTAACCTGTTGAGCATCTCTTTTTCTTCATTATTAACCGATTGAGGTGTCCAAATGTTTATGTTAACCAGCAGATCACCACGTCCGTATGCATTTACCGAGGGCAATCCTTTCCCCTTAAGCCTCAAAACCTTGCCTCCTTGTGTGCCGGGTTCAATCTTGATGCGGGCTTTCCCTTCGAGGGTTGGTACTTCAATGCTGGTTCCCAATACCGCTTCCGGAAAGCTGATATGATGGTCGTAAAGAAGGTTCATGTCGTCGCGGATCAGTTTTTCGTGAGGTACCTCCTCAACGAGTACGATCAGGTCGCCGGGAATACCACCTCTGGGTGCCGCATTCCCCTTTCCGCTCAGCGAAAGCTGCATCCCTTCCTGCACTCCGGCAGGAATGTTGATGCTGATCACCTCCTCTTTTTTTACAATGCCGTTTCCATAGCAGGAGGAGCATTTCTCTTCGATGGTTTGCCCTTCTCCACCGCAGCTCGGACAGCTGCTTGTGGTTTGCATCTGTCCAAGGAAAGTGTTCGTTACGCGTGTTACCCGTCCGGCACCGTTACAAGTTGAACAGGTACGGTAAGCGCTTCCGTTTTTTGCCCCGGTTCCGCTGCAGGGGCTGCAGGCAACGTATTTGTTGACTTTGATCTTCTTTTCGACACCATTGAGGATGTCTTCCAGCTTAAGCTTTACCTTAATCCGCAGGTTTGATCCCTTGTTAACGCGGCGGGTGCGGCGACCGCTGCCTCCAAAACCACTGAAGCCCCCTCCAAAGGCGCCTCCAAAAATGTCTCCAAACTGACTGAAAATGTCTTCCATCGACATCCCTCCGCCACTGAAACCGCCACCGAAGTTATTACCCATTGCCGCGTGGCCAAATTGATCATAACGCGATTTTTTCTCAGGGTTGCTTAGTACTTCATAAGCTTCAGCAGCTTCCTTGAACCGGGCTTCGGCTGTTTCATCCCCCGGGTTCTTATCCGGATGGTATTTAAGTGCTTTCTGCCGGTAAGCCTTTTTAATCTCTTCTGGTTTGGCATCACGTGAAACACCTAATATTTCGTAAAAATCCCTTTTTGACATATGCTAAAACTAATTTGCTACAATCACACTGGCATAGCGTATAACTTTTCCATTGAGCGTATACCCTTTCTTGACCTCTTCCACCACTTTGCCTTTTTGTTGCTTGTTTTCTGCCGGAATATGTGTGATGGCATCATGATAATCAGTATTGAAATCTTCTCCTACAGAGGCAATCTCCTCTACTCCCTTTTGTCTGAGAACAGACTTAAATTTATTAAAAATCAGGGATATGCCCTCTATATTTGCTTGTTTTCCCGTTTCGGTATCGCTTGCGTCTATCTTAACCGCCCTCTCCAGGTCGTCGAGCACTGGTAACAAGGCGGTAATTACTGATTCCGATGCGGTTTTTGTTAGCTCAACCCGCTCTTTTGCAGCCCGCTTGCGATAATTGTCAAACTCCGAAAACAGCCGCAGAAATTTGTCATTTGTTTCATCCAGCTGCTTCTGCAGGGTATTGATTTTCTCTTCATAAACAGAGAGTTTCTCAGTCTCATTTTCAACCTCCCGGGTTGTTTTTTCAGGGCTCTCTTTGGTTGTATCCTTTACATTCTTATCGTTGCTTTTCTTCTCTTTCTTTTTCATTCCCTTAAGCGAATTTATGTCTGATTAGCGGTCAAAATGCTATCAAAAGCTTTGCCATAATCATTATGAGGCCATTTTGGCAGCGTTTTTATGTTGCTTTGTCTGATGAACTGGTTTTTTGGCGCATTCGGAGGTCAGATCCTTTGGATCTCTGCACCTATTTTTTGCAGCCTGCTGTCAATGAACTGGTAACCGCGGTCAATTTGCTCGATATTGTGGATGATGCTTTTCCCCTCGGCACTAAGTGCTGCAATGAGCAATGCAACGCCCGCCCGGATGTCGGGCGAGATCATTTCAAGAGGCTTGAGCGGATATTTCCGGTCGAGACCGATCACGGTGGCACGATGGGGATCACAGAGGATGATCTGGGCACCCATGTCGATCAGCTTATCCACGAAAAACAAACGGCTTTCAAACATTTTCTGGTGGATAAGCACGCTACCCCTGGCTTGCGTGGCTAGAACCAGTACTACTGAAATCAGATCGGGTGAGAAACCAGGCCAGGGTGCATCTGATATGGTCAGGATGCTCCCGTCTATATAAGTGTCCACCTCATATCTGTCTTGCGCCGGTATGAACAGGTCATCCTGTCGGACCTCCATCACTACGCCCAGCTTCCGGAACACTTCCGGAATGATGCCAAGTTTTTTGTAGTTTACATCTTTTATGGTGATTTCCGATCTTGTCATGGCTGCCAATGCAATGAAGCTTCCAATCTCAATCATGTCAGGCAACATTCGGTGTGTGCATCCTTTCAGAGAATCAACACCCTCAATTTGAAGCAGGTTGGATCCGATTCCGGAAATATTTGCGCCCATTTTGTTCAACATCATGCATAATTGCTGAATGTAGGGCTCGCAGGCAGCATTGTACAGGGTGGTTTTCCCCTCGGCGAGGCTTGCGGCCATAATCACGTTGGCTGTTCCGGTAACTGATGCTTCATCCAAGAGTATCTCACAGCCCCGCAGACCTTTCCCCTCAATATGATAAAAGAACTTTTCCGGGTCGTAATGAAAATTAGCCCCCAGTTTTTCAAGTCCAAGGAAGTGGGTGTCGAGCCTGCGCCGTCCAATCTTGTCACCACCCGGCTTGGGAATGGAGGCCTTCCGGAAACGGGCCAGCAGCGGACCAACAATCATTACTGAACCCCTGAGCTGAGCAACCTTTTTACTGAATGTTTCATCATTAAGTAAATCCAGATTTACCTGGTCCGCCTGAAAAGAGTAGCAGTTATCGCTAATCATATTCACCTTGACCCCGAAGTCGGCCAAAAGCTCAATTAGCTTTAATACATCACGGATTTGTGGAATATTTTCAATCAACACTTCGCAGTCGGTAAGCAAGGTGGCGCATATGATCTGAAGCGCTTCATTTTTTGCTCCCTGCGGAATCACTTCACCCTTGAGCTGTTTTCCTCCCTGAATGACAAAAGAACCCATGTTATGATTGCTGATTTTTTCTGTTCCGGTGCGGTTTGTTTCCCCCCTGGCGTCCCTGAAATTTTTTCTTTTTGTTTTTGGAAAGGATGTCGGTCGTATGGCTGAGCTTTATGTCATCCTGAAGTTTAAGCTTCCCTTTTGACAAGACATTGAGGTGTTCAGCAATTTCTTCATCATTTACAGCATCCCTGTTCCAGGTCAGGTATGATTTCTTTAAATGGTTGGCGATGAGCTTGATCAAGGCATCCCTAACCTTCCCGTCTTCCATTTCACAAGCCTTCTCAATAATTCTCTCAATATGCCTTCCATAATGTTTATAGGTGACATTGTTGCTTGAATATTTAAGCGGTTCGGGCTTCTTGGTCAGCGTTTCACGCGAAGGGATCGGGTAAGGGGAGTCTACGTCAAGCTTAAAGTCTGACATAATGAAAAGGTGATCCCAGAGTTTGTGCTTAAAGTCATTGACATCACGCAGATGGGGATTAAGTTGTCCCATGACGTTAATGGTGGCTCTTGCCAGATGATTTCTCTTTTCACGGTCTTCAACAGACATGATTTGCTCAATCATCTTTTGAATGTTTCGGCCATATTCCGAAATATTCATTTTAGAACGGGATGTGTTGTATTCCATTTTGGATTTAATAATGTTCGTGGTGTTGCTTACTATAATTGCTGAGGGCCTGTCGAAAGCAAGTAGAAGTTCTGCAAAGATATACAAAAAATCCGCACCTCCATAACGATTTTAAAATTACATTATTTTCAGGCGCGCATATTTTAACAGCAGCTGCTTTTTACCCGCGGCATTGAAGGCAACCGTAGCCTTTGCATTTTGGCCCGTACCTTCAAGGGCAACAATCGTGCCAAGGCCAAATCGCTGATGCCGCACACTCATGCTGACCTCCAACAAAGAAGCGTCCAGGATATTGTATTCCGTATTGTCGTCCGGCTGATCAGCCTGTTTTGCCGGTTTCCTGATTACATCTTCAGTTAAACGGGTAAACCTTTTGCGGCTTTCTGAGAAGTTTTCCTGCGTTTGAAATCTTTTTGATGGCCTTTTTCGCGGCAGTTCATAGTCCAGGAATGCATCATCCAGCTCATCAATGAACCGGCTGGGTTCACAAAGGTTAAAATTGCCATACCTGAAACGCGTTTCGGCATAGAGTATCCAGGCAGCTTTCATCGCGCGGGTGATTGCCACATAGAACAACCTGCGCTCCTCCTCCAGCTCTGCCTGACTATTGACGGAGAGTTGCGAGGGGAAAAGGTTTTCTTCCACCCCGGCAATGAACACATAAGGAAATTCAAGTCCTTTGGCCGCGTGAATGGTCATGAGTGATACCGTATTCCTGTTGTCGCTTTTCTCTTCCTGCGTGTCGGCATCGGTAAGAAGAGCCACATCCTGCATGAATTCATCAAGGGTACGGAAGGACGGATCTCCTGAATCCGCTCCGGAGACCTGGTCGGTTTCCTCTGAAACAAGTGTTGTCGGTTCCTCTTTTTTGCTTACAAAGTCCTTCAACCCCGACAAGAGTTCCTCAATGTTATCTCTGCGGTTCAGACTTTCAGGGGTGCCATCCTCAAAATACAATTTCCGGATGCCTGACTTGTTTACGATCAACTCACCAAGTTCGAAAGCATTCAGCTTGTAAAGCTGTGCGGAAAACCTTTTGATCAGGAGCATGAATTCAGAAAGCTTCCGAAGGATTCCCGAATTCAGTGCCACACCGTGATCAACCGGGGCTTCAGCAATTTGCCACAATGGTTTTCCGGTTTCATTGGCTTTGACCACAAGCTTATTTACACTCGTGGCACCAATCCCCCTGGCGGGGAAATTGACGATGCGCAGGAAGGCATCCTCATCCATCGGGTTGATCACCAGCCGGAAATAGGCCAGGAGGTCTTTAATCTCCTTGCGCTGGTAAAATGATACGCTTCCATAAATCCGGTAAGGGATGTTAAGTCGCCGCAAGGCTTCTTCCATCGCCCGCGATTGGGCGTTTGTGCGGTATAAAACGGCAAAAGCTGAGTTGGGCAGCTGGTTTTGCTGTATCATCTCAAAAATGCGCCCGGCTACCCATGCAGCTTCTTCCCCCTCCGTTGAGGTATTGATGATGTGCAGCTTATCACCCGAACCATTACTGGTCCATATTTTTTTATGGATCTGGTTTTTGTTGTGCTTGATAAGACTGTTTGCAGCATCCACAATGTGTTTTGTTGAACGGTAGTTTTGCTCAAGTTTGAATATCTGGTAATCGGGGTAATCGTTTTTGAAATTCAGGATGTTCTGAATGTTGGCCCCCCTGAAAGCATAAATGCTCTGCGCATCATCGCCCACCACGCAGATGTTCTCGTTGTTGGCAGCCAGCTTTTTGATGATCAGGTATTGGGCAAAATTGGTGTCCTGATATTCATCAACCAGGATGTATTCGAATCGCTGCTGGTATTTGTATAAAACCTCCGGGAAATCGCGCAGCAATACATTTGTGTTGAACAAAAGATCATCAAAATCCATAGCGGAAGCCTTTCGGAGCTTCTGCTGGTAAAGACTGTATATCAGTCCGAGTTTCGGCTTGTTGCTCTGTATGTCGTGGCTTTGAATCTCAGGGTCTTCATTGTAGTCGACAGCGGAGATCAGGTTGTTTTTTGCATTTGAAATGCGACTCAGGACGAAGCCCGGGGCGTAGGTTTTGTCATCCAGGTTTTGCTCCTTCAGGATTTTTTTGATCACCCGCTTTGAGTCTTCCGTGTCATATATGGTAAACTGAGAAGGGTAGTTCAGCTTGTCCGCTTCAACCCGGAGGATGCGGGCAAAAATGCTGTGAAATGTCCCCATCCAGAGACTTTTCGCTTTTGATGGATCAATAAGGCTTGCCACACGGTCACGCATTTCACGTGCCGCCTTGTTGGTAAATGTAAGGGCCAGAATCCGGAAAGGGGATATGCCCTCGTGTAATAAATAGGCTACCCTGTATGTAAGCACCCGGGTTTTGCCACTTCCGGCACCTGCAATCACCATAACGGGTCCTTCCGTGGTTTGCACAGCTTGTTGTTGCGGTTCGTTCAACTCTTTAATAAAATCAACCATGACAGGGTTTTTATGAAAAAACAGCTCCTGTGGGAAGCGGTGCAAAGATAAGAAACGCCTACGATTTTTCACTGGAAGTTCTGCTTCTGAGAAACAAAATATTGCACCAAAAGCAACCATAAGGAAATTTGGAATTTCTTCTTTGTGTTCTAAATAGTTTGTATATTTATCGCGTCTCAACAACTCAACAACTAAACGACTCAACAACTAAACATCTATATGCATATGAAACCACAATTCTTACAATTTCTCAGAACGATCACCCTGTCAGCGGCGTTAGTCTTTTCCATAAATGCCATCGGACAGGTTTCAAACGAACAGTTGCTCAGGAACCAGGAGGCCATTCTAGAGCATCTGGGCGACCTACGCTACCGTTTTGATGTGCTGGAGAAGGCTATTGACGACATCATGTGGCACAAGGTGGTTGGTGACGTGGCTTATGTCGACAAGCTTTTTATGGCCGGTCCACCGCCCAGGGATGCAGAGCAGGCTACGACGCTATTGGGCAAAAACCCCATTAAATTCTGGACCTATGTTTTCATTCCCAGGGACATTGACCCGACAAAGAAATATCCTTTGCTTGTTTTTCCACATGGGGGTGTTCATGGTGACTTCAACACCTATTATACGCACATCATCCGCGAATTGATGGCACAGCAATACATTGTGGTAGCACCCGAATACCGTGGCAGTACAGGCTATGGGAAGAGACATCATAAGCTGATCGATTATGGTGGGTTGGAGAATGATGACACACACGAGAGTATGCTGATGATGCTTGAAAATTATGATATTGTAGATCCCGCGCGGGTTGGACTGATTGGTTGGAGCCATGGTGGGATGATCTCCCTGATGACAGCTTTCGAGCATCCCGATGATTACAAGGCGATATTCGCCGGAGTTCCGGTCAGCGACCTGATAGCCAGGATGGGCTACAAGCGGCCGGCCTATGAGATGGATTGGTTTGCCGCTGACCACCATATCGGACAAATGGTTCACGAGAACATTGAAGAATACCGGCGTCGCTCTCCTGTTTATCACGCGCACAAACTTGAAACACCCCTGCTCATTCATACCAATACGATCGACGAAGATGTGCATGTGCTGGAAGTGCAAAACCTGATTAATACCCTAAAGGCTCACAATAAGGATTTTGAATATCGCATCTATGAAGATGTTCCTGGCGGCCATTCTTTTGACCGCATGGATCACCGTGAAGGGCGCGACATCCGTTTTGAAATTTATAAATTTCTGGAAAAACATCTCAACCCGCCCAAGCCATTCCGCAATGTGAAAGAGATGGAACAAGCTGCGTATCGATATTAATACGTTGTGCTGTGGCGTTTAGCGTTTAGCGTTTACCTCTAACTCTCAACTCTCAACTTCTCAACTTCAATTCTCAAAATTTACTACCTTTGTGCCCCCAAAACAGGGAGGGGCTTTCTTTGCCGGCAAAGAAAAATCTTTGTGCGAGTGAAATTATTTGTAAAACTATATTGGTTTTCAAAAAATAACTTCTACCTTTGCACTCCCAAAAAATGAGATTGAAATAAATTAATTTAATAAAAGAGAAGTTTTTACATTAATTGAGATTGAAATATGCCAACAATTCAGCAATTGGTTCGTAAGGGGCGTAAGAAAGTGACTTACAAGAGTAAGTCACCCGCATTGGATTCTTGTCCTCAGCGTCGTGGTGTTTGTGTTCGTGTTTACACTACCACACCGAAAAAACCGAATTCTGCTATGCGCAAGGTAGCCAGGGTAAGGCTTACCAACGGAAAAGAGGTAAATGCATACATCCCGGGTGAAGGACATAACCTTCAGGAGCACTCCATTGTATTGATACGTGGGGGCAGGGTTAAGGATTTGCCGGGTGTTCGTTACCATATCATTCGCGGTGCTCTTGACACAAGCGGTGTTGAGGGTCGTAATCAGCGCAGGTCTAAATATGGAACCAAACGGCCGAAGGCAAAAAATTAATCAGTAAGAAGCAGTTTATACAATATTATATAGTACCATGAGAAAGTCGAAACCAAAAAAGCGAATTTTGCTTCCAGATCCCAGGTTTAATGATACTTTGGTGACTCGTTTCGTAAACAATTTGATGCTGAGAGGGAAGAAGAACCTTGCTTACAATCTTTTCTATGAGGCAATTGATATTGTTTCAGAAAAGACCAAGGAAGACGGGCTTGAGGTGTTTAAAAAAGGACTTGCGAACGTGACCCCCGCCGTTGAGGTGCGCAGCCGACGCATTGGTGGTGCAACATTCCAGATCCCATCAGAGATCCGTCCCGACAGAAAGGTTTCCGTTGGCATTAAGCACATGATCAATTTTGCCCGCAAGCGTAATGAAAAAGGGATGGCTGCCAAGCTGGCAGGCGAGATAATTGCCGCAAGCAAAGAGGAGGGTGGCGCCTATAAGAGAAAGGAAGATACCCACCGGATGGCAGATGCAAACAAAGCGTTTTCACACTTCAGGTTTTAAAAAAGAAAAAAGAAATCAGGAATAGTTAATGGCCAGAGATCTCACATACACGCGCAACATCGGTATAATGGCACATATCGACGCCGGTAAGACGACAACTACCGAGCGGATATTGTTCTATACCGGTGTGAACCATCGATTGGGTGAAACCCACGATGGTGCTGCAACCATGGACTGGATGGTCCAGGAGCAAGAGCGTGGGATCACTATTACATCGGCCGCCACAACTACTTTCTGGAATTTCAATCAGAATCAATATAAGGTTAACATCATAGATACACCCGGCCATGTCGACTTTACCGTAGAAGTGGAGCGGAGCCTTCGTGTGCTGGATGGGGCCATTGCCCTTTTCTGCGCCGTCGGAGGTGTAGAACCCCAATCTGAAACGGTTTGGCGGCAGGCAGATAAATATAAGGTACCGCGTATCAGTTTTATCAACAAAATGGACCGGGCGGGTGCCGACTTTTTCAGCGTTGTGGACAAAATCCGCGAACGCCTTGGTATGAATGCAGTTCCGCTTCAGATTCCCATCGGTGAAGAGGAGGAGTTTAAGGGGGTTATTGACCTGATCACCAACAAAGCATATGTTTGGGAAGAGCAAAGCCTGGGAACGGTTTTTGTTGAAGTGCCAATTCCTGACAACCTCACCGAAACGGTATTGGAATACAGAACCAAACTGGTTGAAGGTTGTGCCGAAGAGAGTGAGGAGTTGCTTGAGAAGTTCATGGAAGATCCTGATTCGATATCAGAAGATGAGATGACATCCATCATCCGCAAAGCCACAATCGACCGACGCATTACGCCGGTACTTTGTGGTTCTGCATTTAAAAACAAAGGCATTCAGTCATTACTGGATGCCGTAATCAAGTTCCTTCCTTCTCCCCTTGATGTGGAGGCAATTGAAGGAATTCATCCAAAAACAGACAAACACATTATACGTAAGGCCGATGCAAATGAGCCCTTTGCTGCATTGGCCTTTAAAATTGCCAACGACCCATATGTGGGCAGGCTTTGCTTTTTCAGGGTATACAGTGGTACACTGAATGCCGGATCTTACGTCTACAATGCATCAACAAAGAAGAAAGAGCGGATATCCCGAATCCTTCAGATGCATGCAAACAAACAGAACCCTATAGAAAAGATCGAAGCGGGAGACATTGGTGCAGCCGTTGGTTTTAAAAACATTCATACCGGTGACTCACTGTGCGACGAAAAACATCCGGTAATCCTGGAATCCATGACATTCCCCGAGCCGGTTATCAGTGTTGCCATTGAGCCCAGAACCCAGGCAGACCTTGATAAGCTTAACCTCGCTCTCATGAAACTGGCCGAAGAGGATCCCACATTTGTGGTGAAGACGGATCCCGACAGTGGTCAGACCATCATAAGCGGAATGGGTGAGCTGCACCTGGAGATCCTCCTCGACAGGTTAAACAGGGAATTTAGAGTGGAAGCCAACCAGGGTGAACCACAAGTGGCTTACAAAGAGGCAATCACCTCTTTTGTGGAGCACCGGGAGGTCTATAAAAAACAAACCGGTGGCCGTGGAAAATTTGCAGACATCGTTTTTGAAATTGGGCCTGCAGATGAGGGTGTTACGGGCTTGCAGTTCATTGATGAGGTAAAGGGTGGAAACATCCCAAAGGAATATATCCCCGCCATTGAGAAGGGCTTTAAAAATGCAATGCAAAATGGGGTGATGGCAGGATTTCCCCTTGAAAGCCTGAAGGTGCGGCTCACTGATGGATCATACCATAATGTGGACTCCGATTCGCTGTCTTTTGAGCTTGCTGCCAAAATTGCCTTCAAAAATGCATGCAAAAAGGCATCCACAGTTCTCCTGGAGCCAGTGATGAAACTTGAAGTGATCACCCCGGAAGAGTACCTTGGCGATGTTGTTGGCGATATCAACCGTCGACGCGGCCACATGAACAACGTTGCAGCAAGGATCAATCTGCAGGTTGTGAACGCACAAGTGCCTCTGGCGGAAATGTTTGGTTATGTTACCGCACTGCGTACACTGACCAGTGGACGGGCTACTTCCACAATGGAGTTCAGCCATTTCCAAGAGGTGCCTAAAAATATTTCTGATGAATTGATTTACAAACTATATGGAGTTAAATACTAAAGGAATCATAATAAAAAAGTTGAGCCGTGAGTCATAGAATTCGAATCAAGTTAAAATCATACGATTACAATCTCGTAGACAAGTCTGCCGAGAAAATCGTTAAAACCGTAAAGACAACCGGAGCAGTAGTGAACGGACCCATTCCGTTGCCTACCAATAAAAGGATCTTTACCGTTCTGCGGTCCCCCTTTGTGAATAAAAAGTCAAGGGAGCAGTTTCAGCTTTGCTCTTACAAGCGGCTGCTGGACATTTATTCCTCTTCATCTAAAACCGTTGATGCTTTGATGAAGCTTGAATTGCCCAGTGGCGTTGAAGTGGAGATAAAGGTGTAAGAAAATTATATAGAAGCGTACAGATAAAAACGACAAGAGATGTCAGGATTAATTGGAAAAAAAATAGGAATGACCAGCATTTTTGATGCCTCTGGGAAAAATGTCCCATGCACTGTTATTGAAGCTGGTCCTTGTGTTGTTACGCAAATCAGGACCAAGGAAAAGGATGGCTACGAAGCTATTCAACTTGCCTTTGATGAGCAGAAAGAGAGCCGGACAAACAAGCCAATGAAGGGTCATTTTGACAAGGCGAAAACAACACCCAAAAAGGTTCTAGCAGAATTTACCCGTTTCGAAAAAGGGGAACGCAAGGAATTTGGTGATGTGCTAACAGCTGATATTTTCATTGAAGGTGAGTTTATTGATGTGGTTGGTATCAGCAAGGGAAAAGGTTTTCAAGGTGTTGTTAAGCGTCACGGCTTTGCCGGTGTCGGTCAGGCAACCCACGGCCAGCACAACAGGTTGCGTGCTCCCGGATCACTTGGTGCTTCTTCATGGCCATCCAGGGTTTTCAAAGGGATGCGCATGGGTGGCAGAACCGGTGGCAATAGGGTTAAGATGATTAACCTTCAGATTATGAAACTGGACCCTGAAAAGAATATTGTAGTTG
>SLNX01000099.1 GCA_007132825.1 Bacteroidales bacterium
CAGGAGGTTGGCATCCTGGCCTCGATTGTTCAGAGTGAAACCAACAAGCAGGATGAAAAGGCAAGAATTGCCGGGGTATACATGAATCGTCTTGTCAGACGGATTCCATTGCAAGCCGATCCAACCGTTGTTTATGCCCTGGGAGATTTCACCATCAACAGGGTTTTGAACAGTCATCTGGAAATAGATTCACCCTACAATACATATATGCATGCAGGCTTGCCACCCGGACCGATCAATTTGCCGGAGCCGGCAACAATAGATGCCGTATTGAATTATGAAAAACACGATTACCTCTTTTTTTCCGCAAAAGCTGACTTTAGCGGATACCACGTTTTTGCAAGGACATACAGAGAGCATTTAAGAAATGCGAGGGAGTATCAGCAAGCGCTTAATGAACGTAGAATTTTCAGATAAAACCTTCAAATATGCAAAAAATTAAATTCGGTACAGACGGCTGGCGTGCGGTAATTGCCAAAGAGTTTACTGTAACAAATGTGGCTCGAATTGCTGAAGCTACGGCAAAATGGGTCAAACAAAAATCTTCAGACCCAAGTGTGATGCTTGGACATGATTGCCGCTTCGGGGGCGAGCTGTTTACTGAAACAGTTGCAAAAGTGCTGACCAATCAGCAGGTTAAAGTTTACATGGCCGACACCTTTGCGACAGCCCCGATGGTTGCCATGGGTACAAAAAACCATCAATGTGCAGTTGGTGTATTCATCACCGCCAGCCACAACCCTCCTGAATACAACGGATACAAACTAAAAGGAAATTATGGGGGACCATTGCTGGAGGAGGAGGTCCTTGAACTGGAAGCACTGATCCCCGACACGGTTGATGAAAGGTTGATCGACAAGATCGATCTGGAGGAGATGCGGAATAAAGGACTCCTGGTTTCCATTGACCTGGAAGAGATGTACATCAATTACCTGGAAAAGCATTTTGACCTGGACGCTATCCGCAACTCCAAATTCAATTTTGCCTTCGACGCGATGTATGGGTCTGGCCAACGGGTGATGCAGAAGCTGTTTCCCACAATCACCCTGCTTCATTGCGAACGGCAACCCTTGTTTGACGGCATTCCGCCAGAGCCTTTGGCCAAAAACCTTAAGGCCTTCAGCAAAACCATTAGCAGCAAAGGGGACATAGACTGCGGCCTTGCAGTTGACGGAGATGCCGACCGCACTGCACTGATGGACAGCAAAGGAAATTATATCGACTCCCACCACGTGATCCTGCTGCTGATCCACTACCTGCATCATTACAAAAACATGTCCGGAAAAGTTGCCGTAGGCTTTAGCTCCTCGGTAAAGATCAAGAAGCTGTGTGAAGCATATAACATCCCGATAGAATTTGTCAAAATCGGGTTCAAGCACATTTGTGGCATCATGCTGGAAGAGGAGGTCCTGGTTGGTGGCGAGGAGTCGGGTGGCATTGCCGTGAAGGGCGAACTGCCCGAGCGCGATGGCATTTACAATGGCCTGGTGATCTGGGAAGCCATGGTTCACACCGGGAAAAATCTTTCGGAATTGATTCAGGAGATCTATGCCATCACCGGCAGCTTTGCCTTCGAACGTGCTGACCTGCTGATCCCACAGGAGGAAAAGGAGCGGATCGTCAATAACTGCAAAAACGGACATTATAAGCAGTTTGGCGATTACGTAGTTCAGAAAGTGGAAACCCTCGACGGCTTCAAATACTACTTCAGTGATTACCAGTGGCTGATGATCCGTCCTTCGGGCACAGAACCGTTGCTCAGAACCTATGCCGAAGGCATTGACCAAAAAGAAGCCCTTCATATTCTCAAGAGTGGCTATGAGACCATTATGAACGATTATTAATTATCAATTATCAATTACCGATCAACAATCAATAATTAACAATTAACAATTAAAAAAATGTGTTTTTCAAAAGCTAAAACTGTTATACTTTTTATATTTATATTGGGTTTTTCGGCCGCTTTCGCGGGAAATGAACGAGGAGAGCTGACCCATCCGGAAGAATTCTTTGGATTCATGCCGGGGGCCGACAGACAGATGTTCAAATACCAGCCGATGATTGATTATCTAGACCTTTTGCAACAGCAGTCGGATATGGTAAAAATGATCGAGCATGGGGTATCTCCAATGGGCAAGCCGATGTACATTGCTTTTGTTTCTGCAGCTGAGAATATTCAAAACCTGGAGCGGCTTCGTTATATCAACAATAGACTTGCCCTCGATGGCAATTTGCCACAGGATACACTGGATGCGATGATTGCAGAAGGAAAAGTGTTTGTACTTGTGACTCTTTCGATGCACTCCACCGAAGTTGCGCCGTCGCAGGCTGCGCCTCTGATGGCATACAACCTGATTACCGGCACCGACAGCAGGCCGGAATACCTCGATGATGTTGTATTCATGATGGTACCCAGCCACAATCCGGACGGTATGGACATGATTGTTTCACATTACAATAAATACCTTGACACACCCTTTGAGGGAAGTTCTTTGCCGGGGGTGTATCACAAATATGTGGGACACAATATCAACAGGGATTTCATCACACTGACGCAGACTGACAACCAGGCGGTGGCCGACATCTATAACCTTGACTGGTTTCCACATGTTTTGGTTGAAAAGCATCAGATGGGAAGCACCGGGCCACGTTATTTCGTTCCTCCAAACCACGATCCGATCGCCCAGAACATCGACGAGCTGGTTTGGAACTGGACCTGGGTGTTCGGTTCCAACATGGCGCGCGACATGACGGCGAGTGGATTGAAAGGGGTCAGTCAGCATTACCTATTTGATGATTACTGGCCTGGATCCACACAAACCAGTGCCTGGAAAAATGTGATCAGCCTGTTAACGGAGGCTGCCAGTGTTCAGCTTGCAACGCCCATCTACATTGAAGCCAACGAGCTGCGTGTTTTTGGTAAAGGGCTTTCAGAGTACAAAAAGAGCATCAATTTCCCCGCACCCTGGCCCGGAGGATGGTGGCGGCTTGGCGACCTTGTTCAGTATGAGCTGGAATCGGTCTACAGCCTGGTAAAAACGGCTTCTTTACACCGTGAAGACATTCTCTCATTCCGGAACGAGATGTGTCGAAGGGAGATCAATAAAGGGAAAACACAACCACCGTTTTACTATGTGCTTCCTTCAAAGCAACACGACGACAGCGAACTTGTTGAACTGCTGTTTTTGCTTGAGCGACATGGCATTCAACTTTTCAGAATGGATGAAGACACGGTTCTGGATCACAAAATGATAGAGGCAGGAGACATCATTATTCCCCTCGCACAACCTTTCAGGGCCTTCATCAAGGAGGTGATGGAAAGCCAGGTCTATCCCATAAGGAGATATACTCCAGGCGGCGAAATAATCAGACCTTACGATATTACCAGCTGGTCGTTGCCACTGCACAGAGGTTTACGCAGCATAGAAGTAAACAGCTACCATCCGGCAAACGATCTGGCGAAGAGTCCAATTCAAGCTGAAGCGCTTATCACCAGTGTTCAGATTCCGGAGAACACGACATGGATTGCACTGTCTGCAAACCGAAATGAAAGCTACCGAATTGCTTTCATGGCCATGGACGCTGGCCTGGTTGTCCAACGTACGACACAGAGTTCAGAAACCTTAAACGGACAGCTTCCGGCAGGTAGTTTTTTGGTTGAGATCACCAGGCGGAACAGACAAACGCTGGAATCGATTGTTGATGGAATGAAGCTACCACCGGTTTTTCTCGCGGACGCTCCTGACATTCCCAAAAAAACCGTAAAATTGCCTAGAGTTGCATTGTGTGAAACCAACTTTCACGACATGGATGCCGGGTGGACAAGATTTCTTTTTGATTCATACGGTATTCCTTACACTGTATTGAATCCTGCTGATTTTAAGTCGGCAAACCTCTCCGGAAACTATGATGTGATCATTTTTCCCGACAGTGGCAAAGACCAGATCCTGCAGGGACGAAGCACCCGTGGCGGAGAGGTGTTCATCCCATTCTACAATCCCGAATACATTGAAGGGATGGGTCAGGAGGGCTGGCAAAATGTCCTTTCTTTTATGGCTGATGGAGGAACTGTTATTTCCTGGGGGCGCTCCACCGAACTGTTTTTTGGGCTGGTGCAGCCGGGCAATGGTGAGGAAGACTTCCGCTTTCCCGTTCAGGATGTTTCATCCAGGTTAAGAAACGAAGGCTTTGATTGCCCCGGATCATTTTTAAGGATTCACCTTCGGGAGGATCATCCTTTGACCTGGGGAATGGAAAACAAAACAGGAGTATTTCACCGGAATTCACCGATTTTCGCTACCTCCATTCCTACATTCGGGATGGACAGGCGGGTAATCGGTTTATTTCCGGAAGATGAAAAGATCCTGCTTAGCGGATATGCTGAACAGGAGCAACTCATAGAACGCCATCCGGCCATCGTATGGATGCAACGCGGTGAAGGGCAGGCGGTACTGTTCTCATTTGTTCCCAATTTCAGGGGGTCAACACCAGTTACCAGCAAACTGATCTTCAACAGTATTTTACTTGACTAAGGCTGTATTAGGCATCAATCCAACGGTTTACCATAAAGGTCATATTCATCGGCCTTCGTGATCAGGACATCGATGAATTGTCCGGGAATAATTTCCTTCTGGTCTGGTATCAGTACCTCGTTGTCTACCTCCGGAGAGTCAAACTCGGTGCGACCTACCAAGTATTTGCCATCCACACGGTCAATCAGTACCCGATAGGTTTTTCCAACCTTAGCCTGATTGATTTGCAGGGAAATAGATGCCTGAAGTGACATGATTGCCTCCTCCCGCCTGTTCTTTTCTGCTTGTGCAATTGGATCTCCCAAATTAAAGGCACGGGTGCCCTCCTCCGGTGAATAGGTAAATACACCCAGTCTGTCGAAACGAACCGCTTCCACAAAGTCGTAAAGCTCCTGGAAGGCCTGTTTTGTTTCACCGGGATATCCAACCATCAAAGTTGTTCGAAGGGCAATACCCGGAACGAGGCGACGCACTTTTTCCAGAAATCGGATCGTTTGCTTTTTTGAGTGTCCGCGCCGCATCGACAAAAGTAACTCATCATTGATGTGCTGCAGTGGAATATCAAGGTAGTTGCAAATCCTGGGGTTTTCTGCCATCAGTTGCAACACATCTTCCGGGAAGTTATTTGGATAGGCATAATGCAAACGGATCCATTCGATGCCCTCAACACGAATAAGCGACTGCAGTAATTTTGCCAGCATCGGTTTTTTTGACAAGTCGTAGCCATAGTAGCTCAAGTCCTGTGCGACCAGCAAAAGTTCTTTCACCCCTTTGCCGGCTAGTATGGTTGCTTCCTCTGTCAAACTATCAATGGAGGCAGACTGATAGGCCCCCCTGATCATCGGAATGGCACAGAAAGAGCAGGTACGGTCACATCCTTCAGCAATTTTAAGATAAGCGTAATGTTTTGGTGTGGTAATATATCTTTGTGGAAGATCATTTTGATATGTTTCCTTCAGATAGGCGTAAAGGTCATTGGCTGCAGAAACGCCAAACCAGGCATCCACTTCCGGTATTTCCTGTCGCAGATCATCCAAATAGCGCTGGGAAAGACATCCGCAAACAAGCACCTTTTCGTGTAGCCCTTTTTTCTTCTTTTCTATGATCTGAAGGATGGTGTCAATGCTCTCCTCCTTGGCATCATGTATGAAGCCACAAGTATTAACAATAACGATATTGGGGTCTCCCCTGCCCTCTTCTATAACAGAAAACCTTTCAGACGGCAATTGGCCGAGTATCTTTTCCGAATCCACAAGGTTTTTGGAACAGCCCAGGCTTACAACCTGAAGGGTGGTTTTTTTCACCATTTATTTATTTGCTATTGAAATAGTGTTTCAACAAATGCAGCCCTGTCAAACAACTGGAGGTCATCAATTCCTTCTCCCACACCAATGTATTTTACGGGTACATTAAACTGATCACTGACACCGATCACGACACCTCCTTTGGCGGTACCGTCGAGTTTGGTGATAGCCAGGGCATTCACCTCCGTTGCAGAGGTAAATTGTTTGGCTTGTTCAAATGCATTTTGTCCGGTTGAACCGTCGAGGATCAGCAGAATTTCGTGCGGTGCCCCTGGAATCACCTTTTGCATCACCCTTTTGATTTTTGCCAGCTCATTCATCAGGTTTATTTTGTTATGAAGCCTCCCTGCTGTATCAACAATTACTACATCGGCATTGCCATTTTTTGCAAACACCATTGTGTCATAAGCAACAGAGGCAGGATCTGTACCCATTCCGTGTGATACGATGGGTACTTCGGCCCGCTGCGACCATATGGTCAGCTGATCAACAGCGGCAGCACGGAA
>SLNX01000227.1 GCA_007132825.1 Bacteroidales bacterium
ATCACAAAGGGGCAGTGTACACGTTTATGACCTGCTCTGCTCAGGTGATTTTCTCTACATTCTTGAAGCAAGCGAACGCCTTGGCAAAACGACCAGTGCACGAGTTCACGGTGTAGATCTGCTGAACGGGATCAAAATGTACACAATGGAGTTACAGGATGACGAATACAGTTATTTTCCAACTGCCTTAAACATAAATGAGGATAAGACAATCAGCATGGCAGGCACCTATTTCAGGGGAAACCGGATCAGTGGCAGAAACACCAGGGGGTTGTTTTTTCTGACCGTCGCCAACGATGGCAGCACAGCCGGGATGTCGGTACACCCGTGGCAGGAATTGCGCCCCACCCTCAGGACGTCCGTTCCCGACTGGTTTTTCAAAGTGATGCCCGATGTTTACATACACGCAATCGAGGCTAATCATAACGGTACATTTACTGCCATTGCAGAGTTGTACCGCTATTCCGGCGAGGTGCGCCAGGAGGATTCCAGGGGAAGGCAGGAACAATACCATCGTATCAGGATGCTGGATTTTATGGTTTTTAATTTTGATAATGAAGGACAAATTTTATACACAGAAAGGATAGAAAGGCCCCATATGGTATTGAAACTGGACTCCGAATTCAGTGGCGGTCCGTCATCTCTTGCCTATAATGCCAGCCAGGGACCATTAATGCGTGCAAGGGCAATGAAAAAAGCAGGTGCCTTTACTTATCGCTTTCACCATCTGACCGAAAACAGTCTTCAACTGGCGTTTATGAGCTACGAAAACAAAATGCATTATGCCTATTTAATGGATGTACGGAATAATCAGAAAGCCATAAAGGTGGACATGCAACATGCCAAGCCCAGTTTTATAAGCTACATGCAGATCATCGACCTTTGTGCGAACCAATCAGGCTTTGGATTCATCCTTACTGAGATGAACACCCGCAGCTTCGATGACTCGGAGGCTTATTGGCGTGGCCTTCTTCCGGTAAATGGAAACAAAATGCTCATTTATGAATATATGCCACTGGGCGGAAGATTGAAGTTTGACATCATTTCGTCTCATCAAACAAGTTTGTAACATATACATCAAGAATAAACAAAATATAATGAAGACAAAGATCTATTTGAAAACAATGATAAGTTCACTGGTTGTATATTTACTGTTAATCACTCAAGCAAACAGTGCATCTGTCCAAAGGTATGACTCAGAACAGAAACCGCTTAAAAAATTTCAGTTAAGCATTCTTCCCATGATCGGGACAGATGGAACTGATGTGGTAAATTACAGATACCGGACCAGTCTGAACCTTTTTGCCGGTGTTACAGGAGGTATCGAAGGGTTTGAGGCTGCCTATTTCATGAACATCACCAGGGGTGATATCAAGGGATTTCAGGTTGCCGGATTCGGAAACATTGGACGTGGCAACGCAAATGGGTTTCAGGCTGCAGGTTTTGGCAATATCCTTCATGGAAACTCTGAAGGTTTCCAGGCAGCTGGGTTCATGAATCTTGTTCATGGTAATGCTCAGGGCTTGCGAGGTGCAGGCTTCATGAATGTGATAAGCGGAAACAAAAACGGTGTTATGGGAGCAGGCTTCATGAATGCTATCGGAGGGCATACCCAGGGTATTTACGGAGCTGGATTTGGCAATTTTTACCGAAGAGATTACTCCGGTATCAGTGCTGCCGGATTCATGAATACAGTTGGGGGGCAATCTCAGGGGATTTTGCTTGCCGGCTTTGCAAATGCCAATAACCAGCAGGCACAAGGAATGATGCTGGCCGGTTTTGGGAACTTCTCCAGCAGTCTGGTCCAGGGAACGCAATTGGCCGGTTTCATGAATACATCGGGAGATATACAGGGATTGCAGGTTTCGGGATTTCTTAATATTGGGCGAAAGGTGGAAGGGATCCAGCTGGGTTTTATCAACATATCCGACACCATCAGCGGTGTGCCGATTGGGTTTCTGAGCATCGTCAGAAAGGGCGGCTTGCGACAACTGGAGCTTTCAGCGTCTGATGCCATGATAGCAGGCGCATCTTTTAAGATCGGTGTTCCTGTATTTTACAACATTTTCAGCATTGGCCATCTTCCGCTGCACAAAGAGATTGACTGGGCCACCGGTTATGGGATCGGTTCTAATATTGCATTTTCTGATCAACACCGATTGCAAGTTGAATTGCATAACTACAGGCTTCACCAGCCCGACTCGTGGTGGGATGAGGATCATGAAAACAACTTGAATGAATTGAGGGTGCTGTTTTCAAAACGTAACGACTCCAACCTGGAATGGTTTGCAGGACCTGTTTTGTATCACCAGTACCTTCGAGACAGAACCCTTGAGGGAGAATTCGACGACTACAGTGTAGCGCCTTACAGCTTTTTTGAAAGAACCCGAAGCAACAGCATGTCGCAATGGTGGGCAGGTGCGCGTGTCGGAGTCAGGTGGGTGATACGGTAGGTATATGGTTTAGAGTTTAGAGTTTAGAGTTTAGAGTTTAGAGTTTAGAGTTTAGAGTTTAGAGTTTAGCAACTTGTGCCTGCAATCTCAATCTTAATCTTAATCTTAATCTTAACCTTAATCTCAATCTTATCCTTACTAAAAAGGAATTACTGCCCGAACCCTGTAATACAGCTCCAGGTGATCGTCGTCACCAATGTGTTCGACCGGTTGTGCCAATCCAAGGCTGTGAAGGATTTGCAATCCTCCGATGCTGAGTACATTCTTTAACTCAAGACCGGCACCTGCACGTGAGACTGTACGATCTCCGGAAGGAAGGTTGTCATTCCTGACTACGCCACCATCAATAAAAGCAGTGAGTGTGGTGCGCTGCAAAGAAATGATTCCCAGGATCTCAGTGTGAAGGTTGTCAGCAAACGGAATACGATATTCAAGGGTACCGAACAGAAGACGATTACCGGTTACATAATCTCTATAACCCCTGACTCTTTCCGCATCTGCATACAAAATATCAAGACCGGCAAGGGCACCACCCAGCTGGATGTCATCATAACGGCTTAAACCGATGTAATCCTGTGGAAATGCATCACCCCATTGCGCTATTGCCCTTCCATATAGATAAAACCGGTGGTCGCTTAAGCCAGGAAAAATGACATAAGAGGTCAGGTCGGGTCTGATGTATTCCGTTTCCCCGCCAAGGGCCTCAGAAGCCATTGTTACACGCGCCTCAACACCCCAACCTGAAAGGGGGTGGATTACGTTGTGCACATAAGGTTTACGTTTGGTGATTCTTAACCCCAGTCGCATGTCCTGCTGCCAGCCACTCATGGGTTCGCCCAATACGTGTTCCGTTTCATCAAAATCCCAGAAACGTTCAGCGTCTGTATACTCATACCTGAACCGTGCATAGAGATTGGTACTGATGAAGTCATTATCAATCCAGTCGCGTGGCAAAGTCGCCATTACATAGCCTCCTGAGTTTGTTGTTACGAGGTAATCCCGCTCATAAAACCGACCGGTAAAGCTGTTATGGTAGAGGTTAAAGCTGATCGACGGGGTAAACTGATTGTTCATGTAACTGAGAAAGATCAGGCTATTATCCTGAAAACGGGTAAAAGAGACTGCCGCGGCCATCGAAAACATGTGTTTGGAGAGGGGTTCACTAAAAACGGAAATGACCCCAAGACCAAAATCATCTCGACTACTGAAATAGGGAAAAGGTATTGTTGACGCATGCGAAATGTTGCGCCAGGAATTGTAGGGATATCTGTTAATGATAAGCTCCTCATCAGGTGCTATCTGAGAAGGGATCACACTGGTTGGTTGATGTGTCAGCCAGGCGGTATAAGATGGATTCACAGACAATTGCAGGTCTTCTGCCCTCCTGGATGCATCTATCCTGTGAATATGGTTATCCCGCTTGGTATCCGAGCCGGTAAGGACCATTGTTCCGGCCTCATGCAGTGAATCGGGTGGCAGCCATTGCAGGGCGGTTCCACCTGCGAAAAGGGCCGTAACGCGTTCCTCGGTTGCATTATCATCAAAAGGATCGATCACAAAAACATTGGGAACATAGTCGCGCAGGCTGGTATAGGCCAGCAATCTGCCATCGTGGTTCCACAAAGGGTACCTGTCGTCCTGATCTGGATTTGTCAATACCCGTTCAGTACCTGTCTCCCTGTTCAGCACAACAATATGCCGCTTACCATCCTCTTCAAAGCGAGCAAAGGCAATATATTTGCCTTCGGGATGGATTGCCAGCCTTCCAAGCTGCACATCAGACTTATGGGATGTGATCCTTTGTTCCTTCCCAGACTCCAGATCCATAAAGAAAATATTCCCCGTACCATTTTCATTTACAACATAGTACAACCCCTGACCGTCAGTTGTGAACTGGGGATATGAAGCTCTCCTTGAGTGCGTAAGCCGTGTGCGGCGGCCCGATTCCACATCAATCAGGTAGATGTCATTCAGCAAAGAACCATGATTGCCGCGCCGGATTGAAGCATAGGCAATCTTTTCGCCATCCGGACTCCAGCTCAACGGTGTCTTAAAGTTTCCTTCAGCAATCACTCTCCGTTCCCTGAGGGTATCATTGGTGATAATGGAAAGCTGCTGATAGGGTTGTTGCCTGGATCTCAAGGCCAGTATGGCAATTTTTGTTGTATCCGGACTGTATTGAACATCGCTGATGAAAAGCCCGGGTATATCCTCCGGATCCACACCCAGGGAATCTGATCTCTCCATCTGCGAAGCAAGGCTGTGGTAATAAATGTTGGCATGTCTTCTCCATTCATCTTCAAAGTCGTTAAATGAGCGATCCATAACCTCCTCAAATGCCTTATTGAAATTATGGACACGAATTAGTCCACCAAGCAATTCATTCCGATGGGCAAGGATCTTTGGCATCAGCGTGTCACCATAAGTATGGGAAAAATAACGAACCTGTGCATTACCCACGGCATACATCAACGACCTGTTGCGCATGGAGGTACCATCGGTATAGGATGGACGTCCATCGTAAAATGCTTTTCGAAGCAAATCATCGCCCCGTAAAGCATGCCATGGCTCAGTGTAATATTGAGCAATTCCCTCTGTCCACGGAACCGGCAACGATGAGGCAATACCTAACGTCCCGATCAATGGCAGGTTTGATTTCACCGCTTCAAAATGAAAGATGTGTGCCAGTTCATGGGCAATTACCGTACGCAACCATTTTTCCGGACCGCTCCATCCTTCTGCAACCTCATTCAGGTTTACCCAGATATTCGTGTAAGCCCGTGGAAAAGGAACGGCAAAACCGTTCATAATCTCATCTTCATCGCTGAGATTGATTCGAATCTTGTAATCAAACTCGACATTAAGGTTCTCCGACAATGCGTGATAGGTAGCTTCCGCTATCGAAGCCGCCTGTGCTTCTATACCCGACAAGTGCTCAGGATAGCTAATGATAAAATGCTCCGTTTCCACACTGACCCATTTCAGCTCTGGATGGTTGCGCTGGTTCATCATCGAAAAACCGGCAGGAAAGGCTTGACTGAAAACACCCGGTGTGCCTGACACGCCCAAAATGGCAATCAGGCATAAGATTATTTTGCGAGATACATGCATGTTCAAGGATTAAAGTGAAAGAAATACAAGTATCAAAAATAGCACTTTTTGACAAATCTGCACAACCGTCCAAAAACGCATACAAAATGTACGATTACGAACACATTTGTCGTTCATTTATTAAAATAGTAGTCTCTTATCTGCCTTATATTCAATTTTTTATAACTTTTGGCACAGATATGGATATTAATATAGCGAACCAAGAAAGAAAAATAAAAAAATAACCATAAAAGCACAAAGTCATGAAAACAAAAAGCATCATCATCGCAGCAGCAGCAATCATTTTCAGCATCTCAGGATTGTTTGCAAACCCAACAGGAAAAACCTTAACTTTTTTTGACGCATACGGAAGAACACTCATTCAGCCCATCATGGGCGAAGAAGCCATTGAAGATCTTCCTTTCGATGCAGCAGCGGTTTTTCAGAGCGTCCAATCAGAACGGGCTTATCAGGTTTTTGATTTGAGTGAATTATCCAAACCTGAAGTTGAAGAAGAGCTCCCATTTGACCTTAACAAGGTTTTCAGGAAAGCCATTAAAAAGAAATAATTCCCCAAAAGACTTTATCCCACTTCATTTTGTCAAAGGAACCGCCACCACCTTGGGGCGGTTCTTTGCTATCTGGTCACAGCTACACTTTCCTTAATGCGTCCTAACAAAATAGCTAAACAAAACCTAACCACAGCTGTTTTATAAATACAAAACCTTACTAATTTACTTTGATATGTTCAAGCGAATCCATAGCACTAAATATCCGCCGAAGGAC
>SLNX01000215.1 GCA_007132825.1 Bacteroidales bacterium
AGGGCTGGCACACAACCAGCGTCATTCCAGCGCTGTATAGCCACTCTCACCGAATCTTTTTCTTGTTCGCTAAAGGTGTCATCAATATACACACTGAGTGTTTCAGGGTTGTCCACCCAGCCCGTGTAGGTGTAAGTGGAATCGCTGAGCACATCCCTGGGTTGAATGTCTCCGGGCTTCATAGCCACATTCGAAGAAAAAAGCAAGTAGATCATGCCTGCTATCACGACATGAAAAAGGCATCGCATGTAAACTTTTGTTTTCATGATCATTATTTTTTGAGTTAAACAAGTGATTAATTCAAGCTTAAACGCAGAATATAGAGATCAGAGAAAAAAACAAAAACTTAAAAGAAATACCGGCGAAGTTTGTCGGGAAATATTTTAGAAATTTAAGGAAAACTTTAATAAAAAACAAATTTTATTTAAGAAAATTTGTTTTTAAGATAACCTGTTTGCTATGGGATTTGTGCAATAAATTGTTTAAAACTACGTTTAAAACAAAAACAATTATCTTTGCATTTTTAAAATAATTATTGTGATGGCGAGAAGCAGAAATACCGAACAGAAAATATTTGATGCAGCCACAGAGCTGTTCCTTGAAAAGGGTGTTGACCGCACCAGTGTGCGTGAAATAGCTGCCAAGGCAGGCATTAACCTGGCTTTGATGAACTATTATTTTCGTTCAAAGGAAAATTTGTTCAGTGCTATATTTTCATCTTTAGTTAAGAAGAACTCAGAAGAACTGATCCACATACTTGATAGTGATCTGAAGCTGGAGGAAAAGATCAGGCAGTATGTTAATGTTTATATCGACATGCTTTCGGAAAACCCGCTGCTTGTCTCTTTTGTGATGGCTATTCTGCATCGAAGTCGCGAGCGAATCACCGAAATGAAGGCAGTGAGCAGCTTGTATGCTACAGAAAAGTTCACTCAGCAGGTCCTCGAAGAGGGAAAAAAGGGGAATATTCGCCGAACAGATCCTTCGCAATTGTTTGTTGACATGCTTTCGCTGATTGCCTTCCCATTCGCTATTAAAATGCTGATCAGGGATAAAAACAACTTTACCGATAAGGAGTTTCGGGAGTTCATTCAGGAACGCAAAAAGCGTATCCCTGAAATGCTTATCGATTCGCTACGCCTGAAATCCTGATGTTATCCATCAGCTTTTCATAGGTAACACGGCCAATTGCGGATTCCGCTTTTTTGAGATGGCGGTTAAAGTTTTCTATGCTCATATCCTCCCAATCTGCTTTACTCCATTTTACAATGGGGTATAACGGGTGCAGGTCTTCCTCGGTGTGGCTTTTAGCTTGTTTATTGTGCGGGCAGACCTCCTGACAAATATCGCACCCAAATATCCATCCCCTGCATTTGTCCCGATAGACTTTTGGAATTTCCCCTTTGTGTTCAATGGTAAGATAGGAGATGCATTTTTTTGAATCTAAAACACCCGGAGTGATGATGGCCTGGGTCGGACAGGCATTCATGCACTTTGTGCAGGAGCCACAAAGGTCTTTGACGAACGGGATGTCCGGCTCCAGCTCTGCACTTGTTACCATTTCGCCCAAAAAGAAGAAACTCCCTTTACGTGGCAGAATTAGGCAAGTGTTTTTTCCATAATTGCCCAGACCTGCCCGCTGCGCCCAGCTGCGCTCCAAAACTGGTGCAGAATCACAAAACACCCTAAAAATGTGTTTTCCGCTAGTTTGGGTTAAGAATTCCGCAAGATTGTACAACTTTTTTTTGACCACCGAATGGTAATCCTTCCCATAAGCATAGCGGGCTACTTTATAATAGGATTCGGAAGACATTGCATTTGCCGGATAATAGTTTTGTGCCACCACTATTACCGATTTTGCTCCTGGAACCAGTTTACGGGGGTCAAGCCTCTTCTCAAAATGGTTTGCCATATAGCCCATCCCGGCATTGTGACCTTTGTCCAGCCAGCCCGACAAGACAGCCCGTTGATCCTCAAGGGCTTTTGCCCTGGCCACTCCACAGGCATCAAAACCCAGCTCCGCTGCTTTTTCTTTTAATTTGCTGGTCAAATCCTGGCTATCTTTAAAGAGAGTCATGCAGTCTCAACGATGGAATCTTAATCTCAATCTTAACCTCAGTCTCAATCAAACAACGTGTTCTGGCCGGCGCTTTTGACCCGTCCGAGGTGTTTGAAGGCAATTTCGGTGGCTTCGCGTCCCCTGGGTGTCCTCATGATGTAGCCCTCCTGGATCAGGTAGGGTTCATACACCTCTTCAATGGTACCGGCATCTTCACCAACCGAAGTGGCTACATTGGTCAGGCCAACGGGGCCTCCCTTGAATTTGTCGATGATGGTGGAAAGGATCTTGTTATCCATTTCATCCAGGCCATGCTTGTCGACATTCAGGGCTTCCAGGCCGTAGGCTGCAATCGCCATGTCGATGTCTCCGTTGCCCTTTACCTGGGCAAAGTCACGAACCCTTCTCAGCAATGCATTGGCGATACGTGGTGTTCCCCGGCTCCTGCGGGCTATCTCGCTGGCTGCTTCATCCGATATTTTTACTTTCAGGATGCCTGCCGATCGCTTGATGATCTGCAGGAGGAGTTTGGCATCATAATAATTGAGCCGGGCATTGATCCCGAAACGCGCTCGCAAGGGAGAGGTGAGCAATCCTGAGCGGGTAGTGGCTCCGATCAGTGTAAACGGGTTCAGCGTGAGTTGTATGCTGCGCGCGTTTGGGCCTGTTTCGATCATGATGTCGATCCTGAAATCCTCCATCGCCGAATACAGGTATTCCTCCACAACTGGACTCAAACGATGGATCTCATCAATGAAAAGCACATCACTTGGCTCCAAGCCGGTTAGCAAACCGGCAAGATCACCGGGTTTATCCAATACCGGACCTGAAGTGACCTTTATGCCAACTCCCATTTCGTTGGCGATGATGTGCGCCAGCGTTGTTTTTCCCAGTCCGGGCGGACCGTGCAATAAGACATGGTCCAGCGCTTCCTGACGCTGACTCGCTGCACGAACAAAAACCTTCAGGTTTTCCACAACCTTAAACTGTCCGGTAAAGCTTGAAAAGGCATCCGGACGCAACGTTTGCTCAAAAAGGCGCTCCTCCTTGCTGAGCTTGTCAGGTGAAGGGTCAAGGTTCTCATTCATCGGCAGAAATCTTGTTTGATCAAGACAACAAAGTTAAGGAATTAATTTGTGTAAATTTGTGAAACAATTTGAGTAATTTGTGGAAAAAGTAAACCGAAGCTGATGAAAAACAAAACAGGAGAAAGTCTTGTACAGCGTATCTTTTCTGCTTCAGAAAGTCAGGATTTTGAAAATCTGGCCCTCGATGTATTTCATTTCCAGTATCAGAATTGCACTGTTTATCAAAAGTTTTGTGATGCGCTTGATTTGGATGTGAATGCTGTCCAAGCCCTGAATAACATCCCCTTTCTCCCAGTTGAATTGTTCAAAAAGCATCAGGTTGTTTCTTTTAATGGTGATCCTGAAATTGTTTTTTCCAGCTCCGGCACCACGGGAAGCATCCGGTCAACACACTACGTTTATGACCTGAAGCTATACAAAAAGAGCTTTTTAAAATCATTTAGATTGTTTTATGGCGATCCTTCCGACTATTGCATACTGGCGCTGTTGCCGGCTTACCTCGAAAGGGAAGGCTCCTCATTGGTATATATGGCTGATCAGCTTATCAAGGCTTCCGGACATCCGCTTGGCGGTTTTCATTTGAACGATCTGGGTGTGTTGAATGAGAAGCTTAAAATGCTTATGGATGTGGATCAGAAAATCCTGCTGATAGGTGTCAGTTTTGCCTTACTGGATCTCGCTGAACAATATCCCATGCCTTTAAAGAACACCATTGTTATGGAAACCGGAGGCATGAAGGGGCGTCGACGTGAGATGATTCGCCACGAATTGCATCAACAATTGTGTGATGCTTTTGGCCAAACGGTTATCCACTCCGAATATGGGATGACGGAACTGCTTTCACAAGCCTATTCAAAAGGCGACGGGCTGTTTACGGCACCCCCCTGGATGCGGGTGTTGATCCGCGAAAGCAATGATCCGTTGGCGTTTGTTAACGATGGTTGCACCGGTGGGGTTAATATCGTGGACCTCGCAAATATTTACTCATGTAGCTTCATTGCGACACAGGATCTTGGTAAAATAAATCCTGATGGCAGTTTTGAGGTGCTTGGGCGGTTTGATAACAGTGATGTTCGGGGTTGCAATTTGATGATAGGATGATTTGTTCGTTGTTTATTGTTTTTTGTTAAAGAGTTTAATCCACAAATTCAGAACTCCTGATCCAGCTGCTGAATATCAATTAGCTATAACTCTTGTGTCGCAAAATGGTAATGTCGCTATTTATATTGTTCATATAAGCTATCTCCTGTCAGTCCTTTTTATGAAAACGTTATTCTTTGTGTTTTTCTTTGCGCCCTTTGCGTCTTAGCGGTAATTTTTTTTTCACCGCAAAGACGCTAAGAACGCCAAGAATGCGACACCGCCAACTGCGACGGATCAGGAGTTCTAAAATTCACACAAATTACTGCACAAATTTCATTTTCCCTTCTTCCTTTCTTATTGCCCTTAACCTAAAACCATTCCGATACCGGCAAGGATAACCAGGATGCCGCCGACCAGTCCGATGTTTTTTGCATACATCAATCCGAAGTTTTGTCCACCTGCCATTCCTGCGAGTGAAAATATAAATACAGTTGTTGCGACGAGAATCGCTGCGAAGGCAAAGTACATCTCCTGTATTCCCGTTGCCACACCGGCAAGAAATGCATCCATGCTGCCTGCGATCGACAGCGTGATGATCACCCGTGTTTCATTGATGTCAAAAACCTTGCTCTGTGGTTTTCTTTTCCGGGCATCCATAATCATCTTACTCCCTATGAAAAGAAGGATAAACAGAGCCGTTAAGGGTTCGATCCCTTCAAACAAGGATTGGATCAGTCCTCCCAGCTGATAGCCCAGAAACAGCATCACAATGTGTGCGAAAGTGAAGGCGATGGCCACTTTGAGAGGAATGCCCGGTTTCACCAGGCCTGAAATGGAGCTGTTGCTGATTGAAATGGCAAAACAGTCCATCGCCAGGCCCAGTGCAAGCAGAAAAAGGATCAGAGTGTTCATGATATCCTTTCAAGTTTTACGGTAAAATGTCGCATGATGGGGGCTTCCTTAACAATGCGGAAGCCTTTGGTGATTTTATCCCGCTTTTCATAGATGTTGGCCAGGCAGGCTGCCACATAATCCATATGGTTGTTGGTATAAGTTCTTCTGGGGATTGCAAGTCTGAGGAGTTCAAGAGCAGGGTAGCGGTTTTCCCTGGTAACAGGGTCTCTGTCGGCCAGCAGAGTTCCGATTTCCACTCCCCGGACCCCACCTTCGAGGTAAAGCTCAATTGCAAGCGTCTGAGCCTGAAACTGCTCTTTGGGGACATTCGGAAGGAACTTTTTGGCATCCACGAAAACAGCATGTCCGCCAGTAGGTTGCTGGCAGATAATTCCGTAATCCGCCAATTTTTGCCCCAGATAAGCCACCTGTCCGATGCGTGATTCAAGGTAATCGAAGTCCATCCCTTCCAGCAGTCCCTGTGCCATGGCGGCGAGGTCCCTGCCCGCAAGCCCGCCGTAAGTAAGATAGCCTTCATACAGGATGCAGTACATGCTGATCTTTTCAAACAAGTCTTTATCGCGACAAGCCAGAAATCCGCCAATGTTAACGATGGCGTCTTTCTTGCTGCTCATCGTGGCTCCATCAATGTACGAGTACATCTCACGCACGATGGCTTGTATGCTGTGTTGTGCAAACTCCTCCTCACGCATTTTGATGAAGTAGGCATTTTCAGAGAAACGCGCCGCATCAAAGAAGACCGGGATGCCATATTGGTTGCACAATGCCGACACATCGCGGATGTTCTGCATCGAAACCGGTTGTCCCCCTGATGTATTGCAGGTTACAGTGATAATGCATAGGGGTATTTTCTCCTTTGGGTTATTTTTAAAAACTGTTTCCAGCTTATCCAGGTCGATATTTCCTTTGAAGGGGTGCACCAGTGTGGTGTCACCGGCTTCGTCAATTGTGCAGTCAACGGCGATTGCCTTGCGAAATTCGATATGCCCTTTTGTGGTGTCAAAATGGGCATTGCCCGGAACGAGGTCCCCTTCCTTGATCAACGCTGAAAACAACAGGTTTTCTGCGGCCCTACCCTGGTGGGTGGGTACAAAATAGGGCATGTCAAGACTATTGTTGATAACCTCCTTGAGCTTAAAATAGGACAATGATCCGGCATAACTCTCATCGCCGAGCA
>SLNX01000079.1 GCA_007132825.1 Bacteroidales bacterium
AACCCTAAACCCCCAATGACTCCCCTCCTCCAAAACCGGCTTTTCTATTTTCTCGCCGCTATGCTGTTGCTTCAAGCTTGCGGCCAGCGGATGGAGGATCTGGATCACCTGACAGTTTTGCGTTATAATGAAGACCTGAATATCACCTCTCTGGATCCTATTTATGCACGCAACCAGGCAAACATATGGGGTGTGGCTCAGCTTTTCAACAGTTTGGTAGAGCTTGACGATTCTCTGAACGTAAAGCCTGCCGTTGCAAAACACTGGGAGATAAGCGAAGATGGCCTGAAATATACTTTCTTCCTCCGTGATGATGTTTATTTTCATGACAATGAATGCTTTCCCGGAGGCAAAGGAAGACTTGTGGTCGCAGAGGATTTCGTTTTTAGCCTGTCACGATTAACAGATCCGAGATTGAACTCACCGGGTGCCTGGGTGATGAATCAGGTGGCAAGGAGAAAGGATGGAAGCCTTGAAGTAAGTGCTGAAAACGATACCACACTTGTTATCCGATTGCGACAGACCTTTCCCCCTTTGTTAGGCTTGCTGAGCATGCAGTACTGTGCAGTTGTGCCACACGAGGCTGTGACGTTATATGGTGCTGAGTTTCGCAGAAACCCTGTTGGTACAGGACCTTTCCGGTTTGGTTATTGGAAAGAAGGGGTAAAGCTTGTTTATCTCAGGAATGCGAAATATTTTGAAAGAGAAAACGGTCAACGTTTGCCATATCTTGATGCTGTTTCGATCAGTTTCATTAAAGACAGGCAGACGGCCTTTCTGGAATTTGTAAAAGGGAATCTAGATCTGCTGACGCGTGTTGATGCAAGCTATAGAAATGAGCTGATCACACCGTCGGGAGAGCTACAGGACAAATACCGCGATAAAGTGCAGATGATTACCATGCCGTTCTTGAATTCAGAATACCTTGGGTTCTTCCTTGGTGCCCCTGAATCAGAGTCAGAAACCCCTTTGCATGATGTAAGAATTCGCCAGGCTATCAATTACGGGTTTGACAGGGAGAAAATGCTCACCTTTCTGAGAAACAATATCGGAACACCTGCACATGCAGGATTTATACCAATGGGAATGCCTGGATTTAATAACAATTCGGGTGGCTATTATTACAATCCTGATAAAGCGCTTCGTCTGCTCGAAAAGGCCGGTTACCCCAACGGGGAAGGACTGCCGGTTATTACACTGCATACCAATCAGGCATATCAGGATATTGCACAATACATCCAGTTTGAACTGGCGCGAATCGGAATTCAGATTGCCATCGACGTGTTACCCCCTGCAACACTGAGGGAGATGATGGCGTCAGGAGATGCACTTTTTTTCAGGGGCTCATGGATAGCCGACTATCCAGATGCAGAAAACTATCTGGCATTGTTCCATAGTGAAAATAAAACACCCGCAGGTCCTAATTATACTCACTTTGAACTGGAACTCTTTGACAGTCTGTATGAACAGGCATTGTTCGAAACCAACGACAGCATTCGAATCGAATTATATCATCAAATGAATGATATAATAATTGAAAATGCCCCAAAAGTGTTTTTATTTTACGATCAGTCGATGCGGTTTGTTCAAAAAAACGTAAAGAATATGACAAATAACCCACTGAATCATTTGGTTTTAAAGAGGGTTTGGATAGATGCCGATTTGGAGTAGATAAAAAGGCATGATTGTTGCTTCATGTGTTTTCGATTATTAATGTTTTCAATGCTGAAATTTTTGTTTTTTTCGATGATTGTGCTTACAATGGCCACCTGCTGCAAGGCTATTTCGCAGGAGGATCATCAGTACATGTTTATTTCTGCCCAGTTTCACAACCAGTACATTTGGCGGCACTTTGACGCAATGATCGGGGAGGTCAATAACCCTGTGCGCTCCATTGAGGTTAACCTGGGGTGGAAAACGGCCGGCGCTGACCCGTGGAACAGCCTCTACAACTATCCTTCCTATGGCTTTGGTTTTTTTTACAACAATCTGAAAAACCCTGAAATTTTTGGTGTTGCGCGTTCCGGCTTCCTTTTTATGGAGTTCCCTTTCGGACAAAAGAGGTTTGTTGACCACCGGATGAAGGTGTCAGCGGGAATAGCTCATTTAAGCACTTATTATGATCCTGTGGAAAACCCTCATAATTTAAACATTGGAAGCTCTTTTAACCTTCATTTCAATCTGAATTACTCTTGGTTTTTTCCGGTTAATGACCGGATTCTGCTCGCACCGGGCCTCTCTTTTACCCATTATTCAAATGGTGCTTTCAAAAAGCCCAATCGGGGGATTAACCTTCTGGATGTCAATCTTGCCATCCGTTATCGGGGCGATGAACGTGTTTCGAATGTCATGGATGCAGATCGCCCCCAGCCGGAATGGCCTCAAAACAAACATCGAACCTATCTGTTTTTCTCCGGTGGGGTGATGCAACGTTTCATTGATGATCCAAATTACAGAGTCTTTACACTAACCGTTAATCATGCGCTTCAAACCGGACCTGGTGCCAGATGGGGTGTCGGACTGGATTTTACATACGATGATCACGCAAAAGAAAGGATCGACAGGCAAAAAGACAATCCAGTTTTGGTGGATTACATGCGTATGGGAGCATTTGCTTCGCACGATATTGTTTTTGACCGGATGACTGTTCTGTTGAATCTTGGAGGATATCTTTATTACGGCTATGAACCCGATAGCAGAATATATCCGCGAATCGGACTTCGTTATGAAATCGCAAACCGCATCACTGCGCAGCTTGCATTAAAATCTTACAGGTTGAGGGCCAATCACGTACAATGGGGATTGGGTTATGAGTTATAAAACGTTACAGGATTATCCTATGACCGTCACAAGCCAGGGAAACATTGTCGGGCAGCTCCTTTTGAACATCCTTGTATAAACCCATCTGATGACTGATGTGTGTGATATATGCTTGTTCAGGTTTTATCATTTGAATGATTTCAACAGCCTCCTCGAGATTAAAATGGGAGATGTGCTTCTCTTTTCTTAGCGCATTAATAATCATAACCCTGCTTCCTTTCATTTTATTAAGCTCTGCTTCTTCAATTTGGTTGGCATCGGTAAGGTAAGAAAAATCATTGATCCGGAAACCGTAAACCGGCATCTGATGATGCAAGGCATCGATCGGTAGCAAATTCATCGTCCCGATCGCAAAAGGGTTGCCGTCAATTTCATATAAATTGATGTCGGGTACACCTGGATATTTGTTTTCATCAAAAGCATAGGAGTAATCTTTTTTTATTGCTTTGAGAACAGAATTCCGGGCGTAGATATCCATGGGCTTTTTTTGTATCCAGTTAAAAGCTCTCACATCATCCAGACCGCCGGTATGGTCTTTATGGTTGTGTGTGATAACAACTGCATCAAGCTTTTGAATGTTTTCGCGCAGCATTTGTTGCCGGAAGTCAGGTCCGGCATCAATTACAACGGTTGTTTCCCGGTTTCTTACCAGAATTGATGTGCGCAAACGTTTGTCGCAAGAATTATTGCTGGCACAAACGCCACATGTGCAACCTACAACCGGAACCCCTTGTGAGGTGCCACTTCCCAGTATTATGACTTCAAGATTACTGATTGTCATGATGTGTTATTCTCACGTCTGTCGTGCAAAATACAAATATAGGTGCTTTCATGCAAATCCCCCTGCTTGTGGATAAAATTTTGTAAATTGTGCCGGTTTTTAAAATAATTGATTATGATAGAAAAATTATTCAGAAAAATCAATCCTGAGGATGTCCGTGGAAATGTATTTTCTATGATTGGTAATGATTGGATGCTGATCACAGCAGGCAAGAGGAATCACTATAACATGATGACGGCGAGTTGGGGCAGTGCCGGTGTATTATGGAAAAAGCCGGTGATTTTTGTTTTCATCAGACCGCAACGCTACACCTATGAGTTTATTGAAAAACAAGCCAATTTTACTGTCTCTTTTTTTAATGAGGAATACCGTGACCTGCTAAATCTTTGTGGAACAACATCCGGCAGAGACCTGAACAAGATGAATGTGGAGGGCCTTACCGCTATGGAAACACCTTCTGGAGCTGTTGCCTTTGAAGAAGCAAAGCTCGTTATGGAGTGCAGGAAAATTTACTACGATGATATAGAGCCTGACTTTTTTCAGATTTTTGACATAGAAAAGGTTTATCCTGCAGAAGATTACCACAGGTTTTACATTGGAGAAATATTACAGATGTGGGAAAAATAAAGAGGAGCATACAACTATACTTGCTGCATCGTGCCATGAAGCGGCTTGAATATAGCCGGCGTGTAGTGGGCTATCAAAATGCACAGTATGTTGCATTGTTGTATGATGCCGGAACGGATGGGAAATCCGAATTTATCAATAAAATAATTAACAGCCTGGAGCGCGACGGCAAAAGCGTCCTGACACTGGGATATTTCAATCAGAAAAGGATCCCGGAAGAGGCAAAACACAATGAAAAAGTTGGTTTTTTTTCCAAAAATTGCTTTTCACTCCTGATGCGACCCAAAAGTGAAGCGGTCAGGAATTTTATTGATCAACAATATGACCTTCTGATCGATTTAACAGTGCAGACACATTACATGGTCAAATTTGTTGCAGGTATCACAAAAGCATACTATAAAGCCGGTGCACATCACCCTGATTATCTAAGTGTCTTTGACCTGCTTTTGCAGGTGGATCCGCAAACTTCAGATGCAGAACTGGCCGATCATGCAATCCATTATTTAAAAATCATCAAAACACCTGAAAAATAATGATTCAAAAATTTAAAGGAACCGGTACGGCAATCGTTACACCTTTTCATAAGGAGGGAAGTATTGATTTCAAATCTTTTGAAACGCTCATAAACTATCAGATTGAGAATGGAGTAAATTACATTGTGTTTTTAGGCACCACCGGTGAAGCGGTAACCCTTAGTGCTGATGAGCAAAATGCCGTGATCAATTATGCCATAGAGATAGTGGATGGACGGGTCCCTGTTGTTATAGGCATTGGTGGCAATAATACCCAGGCGATTGCCGATACGATGCAAAGCATCTCATTCGAAGGAATTGATGCAGTTTTATCCGTAAGTCCATATTACAATAAACCTCAACCCAACGGGCTTTATTACCATTACAGGGAGATCGCTTCGGCCTGTCCGGTGCCGGTCATTATATATAATGTGCCCGGACGAACAGGATCCAACATCGATTCCGACACCTGCCTGCGAATTGCTCATGATGTGAATAATATTATTGCAGTTAAAGAGGCTTCCAAGGACCTTGAACAGTGTGCCAGGATCATTAAGGACAAACCTGAAGACTTCCTGGTAATTTCAGGCTCCGATGAGTTAACCCTTCCCTTTATGGCAATTGGTGGCGATGGTGTAATTTCAGTGATTGCCAATGCATTTCCTTATGAATTTTCCAAGATGGTAAGCCTTTGCCTTGAAAACAGATTTGAAGATGCCCGTATATGGCATCTTAGACTGCTGGAAGTGATCACTGCCATCTATGAAGAGGGCAGCCCATCAGGTGTGAAAGCGGTGTTGAGCAGAAAAGGCTTGTGCAAAAATGTTGTACGGCTCCCGTTGGCAAAAGTCAGTAAAGGACTCAACCAACGGATCAGCAAACTGGTCGAAGCGTTTGATTAATCAAGCGGCCACTTGAATCTGTCAATTATTTTTATAACCCTTAAATAGATTTGTTTTGAACCGTTATTTGTTATTATTTATTAGCTTGCTGTTTTGCACCATAGGTTTAATTGCGCAAACAGAAAAATCACAAAAAGATGCCTATGATTATCTCAAAGAAAAAAACGAAGTATATTTCTCTTTTGACAAACCGGATTATGATGTGCTGATTCAATTGTTGAATATTGTTTCGGTTTGTCATGTTTATGATGATGAGGTGAAGGCTTATGCCAATGCGATTGAGTATGAGCTTTTTCTTGAGTATGGTATTCCCTACAGGGTCCTTCCACACCCCGGGGATGTTGATTTTGACCTCAATATGAAGACCTGGGAGGAGTTGAAGTCCAGGGATCTTACCGAAAGCTGGGATTTCTATCCGACTTATGGAGCCTATGTTGCGCTGATGTATCAGTTTGAGGCTGATTATCCCGATCTGGTGGAGATCATCAATGCAGGACAGAGTGTTTTGGGCAGAGACATTTTATTTGCCCGAATTTCTCCGCAACTCAATGAACCTCGACCTGTTCCTCAGTTTATGTACACTTCAACAATGCATGGCGACGAAACCGCAGGGTTTATTCTGTCACTTCGCCTGATCCATTATCTGATTTCCAATTATGG
>SLNX01000153.1 GCA_007132825.1 Bacteroidales bacterium
AAGCACATGATATCACCGTTTGTCTGGAAAAGAAACTCAGGCAACGTTACGGCGAAGACACACATATTTCGGTACGCACCGAACCACTGGTAGGTTAAGGGTTTAAGGTTGAGTCGTTTAGTTGTTTAGTTGTTTAGATGATTATTAAACACTTAACCTTAAACCCCTAAACCCTAAACCATCAACACAAAAACCCCGAAGGGGTGACATAATAAATACTAAAATGAAAAAAGCATTTTTCACGTTATCGGTTTTACTGATTATGGCGGCCTGCCAGTTCCCGGGCAGGGGTCCCCAGATGATCACCATTCGGGGAGTTGTGTTTGGCACCTATTATTCCATTATCTATTATGATGAGGAAGCCAGGGTATTGCAGGAAGAGATAGACAGTATTTTTCAGGATTTTAACAGTTCTATGTCGTTCTATGACCCACAATCCATTTTGTCGCAGGTGAACAGAAATGACCCGGTTCTGGTAGATGAATATTTTAAAGCGGTTTTTAACCGATCTAAGGAGATCTCCAGGGAAACCGATGGTGCTTTTGATGCAACCGTTTTTCCGCTGGTTAATGCCTGGGGTTTCGGAGTGGATCAGCGGGCATCAATGACAGAAGAAATAGTTGACAGCCTGATGCAGTTTGTTGGTTTTGAAAAAATAGATCTCGTTGACGGACGTATTGTTAAATATGATGAACGTGTACAACTCGATTTTAATGCCATAGCTAAAGGCTACGCTGCCGATGTAATTGGCCATTACCTTGAATCCATTGGAGTAACTGCATATATGGTGGAGATTGGTGGTGACCTTATTGCCAGAGGCAGCAAACCGGATGGATCAAAATGGCGCATCGGTTTGGAGATTCCTGCCAAAGACCATGATGCACAACAGGAGTGGCACTATTTTGTTGAAGTATACAATCAGGGACTGGCGACTTCAGGTGATTATCGCAGGTACATTAAAGATGACGGGAAAAGATACTCACACACCATAGATCCGCAGACCGGATATCCGGTAACGCACAACCTGATGAGTGCGTCCGTTTTTGCGGGAGATGCCATGTCGGCTGATGCCTATGCCACAGCATTTATGGTGATGGGTCTGGATAAATCAATCGCTTTTGTAGAAGCAAGAGACGACCTTGAGGCATATTTTATCTTTTCTGATGATTCCAATGGCTATGGTTACTATGCCAGCAGTGGATTACAGCTGCTCTCCCGCGACGATCTGTAAATAAATCAGATTGATGTTTTCCTTTGTTTTTTGAAGTAATTATCGTATATTTACATCATGAAAAAAGCACAAAAGCTACGTCTGGGAGTATTTATCCTGATCAGCACATCATTGTTGTTGCTGTTGATTGTGTACTTTGCTGCCCAGGCTCTTTTTGAGCGCAAAGACACCTATTACATTGCCTATCGCGATGTATCTGTAAGTGGCCTGGAGGTGGGCAGTCCGGTCAAATTTCTTGGAATCAGCGTAGGTTCCATTTCTGCCATTGGTATTGCCCCAGATGATGTAAACACAATCATCGTTGAGATTGCACTTCAGGAAGATACACCTGTAAAAGAGGATGCAGTTGCTGACATTGTGGCTATGGGGATTACCGGCCTTAAAACCATTGAAATACGAGGTGGTACGCAGGATGCCGATTTTCTTCCTCCGGGAAGTTATATACGTCAGGGTTCCTCCCTTGCTGAAGACATAACAGGCAGGGCAGAGGTGATCGCCTACAGGGCAGAACAGGTTTTAATCAATCTGGAGAGTTTCACAGAGCCTGAAAATATGGCTGCTTTCCGTGAAACGGCCGAGCGTATCACTGCACTCGCTGATCAGACAAATAGTTCAATTGTTATGTTTGAGGAGGTCATCATGGAAAACAGGGAAGACCTCAGGCAAACCATGAGAATGGCCAGTAAAATAAGTAATGACCTGGATAAAACCTCCAACGAGCTCCATCTTGCCATTGCCCGGTTTAATCATATTATGCAGGGAGATACACTGAGTGATATACTCGCAAACTTCAGGGATATATCATTAACATTAAAGGAAACAAACCTGAATGAACTTATTGAAAGTCTCGCAGATGCTACTACAGAGACCCAAAGGTTATTGCTCAACATAGGTGATGACATTGACCGGGGTGCAGAGAGCTTGACGGATAACCTGATATTGTTGCAGGAAACCCTGATCAACCTTAATGATGCATCCCGAAAGATCAGCACCAACCCTTCTTCCCTGGTACGACGCCCGCGCCTGGATGGAGCACCGGATAAATTGCTGGATGAGTATTGATCATCAATCAACTTTAAAAATTAAACCATTAAAATATCAGTCATGAAAAAGCTGATCATAATTCCTGTTCTGACCATTTTGTTGTTTGCAGGATGCCGAAGTACCAAACCTGTTCAAAACAACTTTTTTATCCTTGAACTACCTTCTGAGCTCATTGAGGATACACAGATAAGAATCAGGACCCTTGATGCAACGTGTGAACTCAGAAAAGTAGAGGTGGCACCGCCTTATGCGTCACACCAGATCGCAATACGGGAGGATACACACAGGATTCGTTATTTCTCCTTTAATGAATGGGCGCACCGCCCCGACCTGAGTCTGACAAACATGACAATGACTTTACTGGAAAAGCACCGTCTTTTCCGGGAAATCGTAACAGGCCGCCTTCGGGAAACTCCTGACTATACCCTAAACACAAAAGTGCATCGTCTGGAGGTGCTTCATTTGGATGAGGCCTTTGAAGCAAAACTTGTAGTTGAGTTTACCCTCCTGGAAGCGGCCACAGCAAATCCCGTGGTTCATCACAGGGCAAGCCGAAGCCGAACCCTCCAGGAAAACAGCCTCAATCTTTTTGCATCAGCCGTGAGTGATCTCTTTGCAGAGGAAGTGGTCGTTTTTATGACCCTGGCGATAAAAGAACTGGCGAACTGAAACATTTTAATGCCATAAAACAAGCCATGTCCCATGCCGCGAAAGAAACCTGATACATCCCTCCTTGTCATTGACAATCATGGTATTGAATACCGGATGGTAAGGAATACCATTTACCTTTATGAGTCATTGACCTTTGAAGAGGCTGGTGGGTTTGCGAATAGCGTATTGAAGTCAGTAAAACCCTTAAAATTAAAGAAGTTGGTTCTGGACCTGTCTGATCTCAAGCAGATTGACAGCGCTGGTGTTATGGCCTTGTATTATGTTGAAAAGAAGCTCCGGGAGCAGAATGCATTGGTTGAATTAACTGGTGCTTCAGCAGAGGTCAGCGCCAAGATCCGTTTGTTTTATCCTGAGGATAGTCAGCATGTAGAACCTCCCGCAAAGAAAAATATTTTTGAGTCATTGGGGCAAGAGGTTTACCTTTTTTTTTCCTCCTATCTTTTCGGCTTTCTTTTGCTTACGGCAAATGTATTTTACTGGGGAGTCGCTGACCTTTTCAGACCTGCCGCACGAAGAAAAGGTGAAGTGGTAAACCAATCTGTCCTGATTGGAGTCAACGCTTCACTGATTGTGATTTTTCTCTCTTTTGTAATCGGTTATGTGATCGCCCTTCAGGCTTCCGGACAGCTCAGAAGCTTCGGAGCAAACATCTTTGTCGTTGATCTTGTGGTTTTTAGTATTATGGGACAAATGGGGCCGCTTATTACGGCCATATTGGTTGCCGGCCGCAGTGCTTCTGCCATTGCTGCTGAAATTGCCACCATGAAGGTAACCGCAGAGCTGGATGCCCTGAAAACCATGGGACTGAATCCCAACCGCTTCGTGGTAGTTCCCAAACTGTATGCAAGTATGCTGACGATACCTTTTCTCATTGTGTTTGCCAACGTTGCCGGTATAACCGGAGGGGCTCTGGCAGCATGGAATTACCTGGATATCGGTCCGGAGATCTTCACGAACCGGATGGCCAACATCATGCTTACAAAAGATCTTTACACAGCACTTGTGAAAAGCCAGGTTTATGCCGGTATCATTGTATTGACAGGTAGTTTCTATGGATTTCGCGTTGAACGTGGTGCTGAAGGGGTTGGAAAGGTTACCACCCAGGCTGTTGTGGTGGCCATCACATTGGTAATACTGGCAGACAGTATTTTAGGTATCATTTTTTATGCCTGAAAAAGATGTTGGTCTATTATCCGGGATTGGAATAAAATGAATTATGAA
Organism: Bacteroidales bacterium; assembly: GCA_007132825.1. Classification (GTDB taxonomy): domain Bacteria; phylum Bacteroidota; class Bacteroidia; order Bacteroidales; family UBA7960; genus PUPG01. The sequence continues at coordinate 4,169 of SLNX01000153.1, forward strand.
TAAAGAAAAAGTCATAGCAGTAGAAAACCTTCATGCAGCATTTGAAGACCGCATCATACTTTCGGGGGTTTCATTTTCAGCTTTTAAAGGTGAAGTAACGGTGTTACTGGGTGGTAGTGGCTCAGGAAAAACAACGGTATTGAAGCACCTCCTGGGGTTATATCCTATCACCGGAGGACGAATTTCGGTTTTGGGCAAGGATGTAGCTACACTGCGGGAGGTGGAACAGGTAGAGCTTTATCTTCAAATGGGCGTTTTTTACCAAAGCGGTGCACTGCTTAACTCCCTTACAGTTGCCGAAAATGTTGCCCTTCCGCTGATGCAACATACAAAGCTGCCATCCGATCTGATCCGGGAAATCGTTTACATGAAACTTGGTCTGGTAAACCTTACTCATGCATATCATTTGTATCCGTCGCAATTGAGTGGGGGAATGCTAAAACGCGCAGCACTTGCAAGAGCGATCGTAATGGATCCGCCATTGTTGTTTTGCGATGAGCCGGGAGCCGGACTGGATCCCATATCACTCGAGTCATTGGATCAACTGATCCTGAACCTCAAAAACAAACTGGGGATGTCGATTGTAATGGTCACCCACGAAGTGTCAAGCATCATGAGGATTGCCAACAAAATTGTATTTCTGGATCAGGGAAAGGTGGTTTTTGAAGGCCCGCTTGAAGATGCACTTAAATCGGAACAAGAAGCAGTAAAGGCCTTCTTTTCCATCCACAGACACAAACAACTGCAATAAGAAGATCGAAGGATTTTTTGTGCGTTTCAGCATCCAGAACAATAACCTTTAGCTATTTTTTCTGTCACCTTGTTTGGATGTACTTTTTCTTTGGCAACCATCCAAAGAAAAAGTACCAAAAAGAAAGATCTCCGCTTCTGATGCATCTGCTAAAATCTACGGCATCTTCAATCCACGCAGGCCGATCCGCACAGCACCACGTAAACGGATCGTTTCAATATGCTTTCGGCTGTGCTTGCGGCCTGCTTGCTAATGCCCTTTCAATTGAAGATGCCTTGATTTTGAACGCAGATCCATCAAATGCGGAAGAAAGAAGCAAGATGCGACTTGGGGCAGGCCGGACTTGGCCGGCCTGCAGGATTAACCACAAGATAGCCTGCAAGGACAGCACTTGGGCTGTCCGCATAGGCATTCAGAGTGCACTTGGACTTTGGTATATACCTTGCAGCACCCCAAAACCAATCTTTGCCAACTAATAATCAAAGGCTTAAAAGTGAGCGTTGTCGACGCGCGCAAACAGGACACAAGGGATGATTATCGATTTTCGATTATCGATTGTAGTGACAGGGCTTGACCTGTCAAACCAAAACATAATAACCTGTTAACCCTAATTATAACTGCATGAAAGACCTGTTGTGCTATGATGCCGGATTTGATTCTGACTCCTTTGTACTCACACAATCCTCCGGTATACCTGAAGCACAGGCACAAGACTTTGGTTTTCCGTTGTCAGGATCATAAGAGCTTGTGCATGACTTTTGAAAGGTTGCACCGGGTTTTAGAAACATTTTGATGGCAAAGCCCCCAATGGCCAGACCCATTAATACGACTGCGAGAATAATGACTTCCATTACGTAAATATTTATTTTGACGCACCATGAGGTGCTCATTAACAATGGTTAAAAACTGAATGATCCTACATAAATACTAACAGCTGAAACGGATGAATGTTTAACATCAAAGCATCATTTGGGTTATGTGTTTTTCGTAACCCAACTCAGAATGATTCCGGTCGCCATCGCTGCATTCAGCGACTCCGCGCCGCCTTGAAAATTTTTTACTCCGGAGGGGATCATCAATTTTTGCTGTATCCTTGAAGCCACTTCGGCCGATATCCCTTTTGACTCATTTCCAACTACCAAAACAGCCGGCAAAGCCGGTTTAACCGAATAAAGATCTGAAGCATCAGGAAAAGCTCCGTACACTATGACATCCTTGTTCAGTTTATCAATACAAGAGCCCAGATCAGTGTAATAGGTTTGTACACGGATAAAAGAACCCATACTGGATTGTATGGTTTTTGGATTATAAACATCAGCAGTATCCGGTGAGCAAATGACATGGCGCACGCCAAACCAGTCTGC
>SLNX01000067.1 GCA_007132825.1 Bacteroidales bacterium
AAGGCATTTTTTGAGTTGTAGCATTCATTCTTTTGATCACTCATGACGCTGATTGCATCTATTTGCGCACCATTATGTTTTACAGTTTTTTTTTGTAACTTTGTTTGTAATAATAAAGGCAGCATTAATAATGAAACAATTGACATTAAATATCAGTGATAATAAATATCATACATTTCTGGAGTTTATTAAAACACTGGATTATGTTGAGGTTCCTGAAGCCGATCCGGAATCATTAAGTGAACTGGATATTAGCCTTAAACAGGTTAAGATGATGCAGGAGGGTAAGATCGAAAAACAAAACGTACAAGCTTTTATTGATGAACTATAGAATTTACCCTACTCCTGAATTCAAAAGACTTTTCAAAAAGCTCCTCAAAAAATATCCGTCGCTCAAATCAGATCTGCAATTGCTTGCTACAAAGCTTTCAGAAAACCCTAAAATGGGAATATCTCTGGGTTATGGGATTTACAAAATTCGTTTTGCAATCAGCTCGAAAGATAAAGGAAAATCCAGTGGCGCAAGGATAATAATTTTTATTGCGCACAAAGAAAAGGAAGTCTATCTGCTTTATGTCTACGATAAAAACCAACTTGAAAACATCACTAAAGCGCAAGTCTTGAAAATACTACAAAAAACTGGGCTGATTGAGTAAAACTACACATTAAACCGCACGTGAAAGATATCGCCGTCCTGAACGATATAATTTTTCCCCTCAATATTGAATTTGCCAGCCTGCTTACAGGCATGTTCCGAGCCAAGACTCAGGAAATCATCAACCTTCATCACTTCAGCACGAATGAAGCCACGCTCCATGTCGCTATGAATTACGCCGGCCGCCCTGGGAGCAGGAGTCCCCTCGGTGATCGTCCAGGCCCTGACCTCTTTCGGACCTTCTGTAAAAAAGGTTTTCAGTTTTAACGTCTGGTATGCAGCCCGGATCAATTTGTTCACGGCTGGTTCTTCAATACCCATATCATTAAGAAACTCCTTCCGGTCCTCCTCCTCTTCCAGCTGTGCAATTTCCGATTCCGCCTCAGCGGCAACGATCAGCATTTCACGACCCTCCTCCTCAATAACAGGACGCACCATGTCGACATATTTGTTTCCTTTAGCGGCTGAGGCCTCATCTACGTTACAAACATAGATTACAGGTTTTACAGTGAGGAGAAAACAGTCATCAATATATTTTTGGTCGAGCTCATGAATGCTGAATGAGCGTGCGGGAAGCCCCTCTTCAAAATGCTCGATCAAGCCGTCAAGCACTTCAACACCGCGCTTGGCATCCTTATCACCCACAGCGGCAACCTTACTCAAGCGCTCCCGTTTCTTCTCAACAGTTTCCAGGTCCCTGGTAATCAGTTCCAGGTCAATGATCTCCTTGTCGCGCAATGGATTTACAGAACCTTCAACATGTGGCACGGTATCGCTGTCGAAACACCTTAATACGTGAATGATGGCATCAGTTTGCCGGATATCGGCAAGGAACTGGTTGCCCCCTTTCATCGAACTGCCCCCTTTGGTCAGACCCGGAATGTCGATGATCTCCACAGTGGTGGGGGTTACCTTTGAAGGTTTAATGATGCTTGCCAGCGCTTCCAGCCTGGGGTCAGGTACATCGAACTGCCCAAGGTTGGTCCGGCCCGGTATTTGTCCGGAAATGCTTCTTCCGCGCGAAAGCGAATTGAACAATGTTGTCTTACCAGAACCGGCAATACCTACAATTCCACAATTTAATGCCATAACATCCTTAATTTTTTCGCGTGCAAAGGTACAAAACTACTTCTTGTAATTCGTGGTTGCAAGTACAAAAATCCAATCATTAACAGCTGACGTTAATAATGTCCCAACTTTTTTTGCCCGAACAAACTGCTTGATGTATTTTTGTTGATTGGTTGTGAAATAGTAACAACTGGTTTTAAGTGTTAAGTAAAAATCATTTTATCATGATAAAAGAGATAAAGACTGAGAAGTTGCCGATCAAGATGTGGCTGGATGAAGTGGAAAGTGGTGCGCTTGAACAGGCAAGGAATCTGGCGAATTACCCCTATGCAGTAAAGCACATTGCCCTGATGCCCGATTGCCACCAGGGGTTTGGCATGCCGATCGGGGGTGTTATGGCTACACGCGAGGTGATTGTCCCCAATGCAGTGGGTGTGGACATCGGATGCGGCATGTGTGCCGTTCAGACCTCTCTGACTGATATAGACAGACCCGATCTGTTGAAGATCCTTTCCGGGATCCGTTCCCGCATTCCTGTCGGTTTCAAACACCATAAGAGGCCTCAGGATCTTCGTCTTATGCCACCTGTTGAAGATGAACGCAACATGCCGGTGGTTGATCGTGAATATGACAGTGCCACACGCCAGGTCGGTACCCTGGGAGGTGGCAACCATTTTATTGAGATACAGAAAGGTTCTGACGGAAATATCTGGGTGATGGTACACTCAGGGAGCAGAAACATTGGCAAGCAGGTGGCTGATTACTATAACAGGATGGCCATCAGGCTCAACGAAAAATGGAAAAGTCCTGTTCCGCGTGGCCATCAATTGGCCTACCTGCCGCTTGATAGCAAAGAAGGGCAACAATACATCCTTGAGATGAATTATTGTATCGATTTTGCCCTGGCAAGCCGCAAACTTATGATGGACCGTGCCCTGCAGGTGATCCGTTCATTTTTCCGCGATGAAGTCAATATGGCCCCGATGATCAATATAGCCCACAACTATGCCGCTTTCGAACAGCATTTCGGACAACAGGTGGTGGTCCATCGCAAAGGTGCTACAAAAGCTTCTGATGAAACCGTCGGGATTATTCCCGGTAGTCAGGGCGCCAAAAGCTACATCGTGAAGGGGAAGGGTAATAAAGACTCTTTCGAGAGCTGTTCCCACGGTGCGGGGCGAACCATGGGTCGAAAGGAGGCAATCCGGTCGCTTGACCTTGCTGCTGAAGTGAAGAAGCTAAACGACCAGGGAATCCTGCATGCCATCCGTGGCAGACGTGACCTTGAAGAGGCTGCCAGTGCCTATAAAGACATCACGAAAGTGATGCAATACCAGGAGGATCTGGTAGATGTTCTCTGCGAACTAAGCCCACTGGCCGTCGTAAAAGGATAAAAACTCAAAACGATTTCCCAAAACAATGTATTTTTGCTAAACTTTAAACCCTCAACGCTAAACGCTAAACGCTAAACGCTAAACCATACACCCAATCGTTCGCTGTACCAAACAACTTTAATAAAAATAACGAAAAGTATGTCAAAAGGAAAACCCGGAATACCCAAAGGCACCAGGGATTTTGATCCCTCTGAGGTGGCCAGGAGAGACCTTATATTTTATACGATAAGAAATGTTTATCAACTGCATGGCTTCAAGCCGATTGAAACACCTGCCATGGAGAACCTCTCAACATTAATGGGGAAATATGGTGAGGAGGGGGATCGCCTGATATTTCGTATCCTGAACTCCGGAGATTTTCCCTCCAAGGTGACCGATGCTGAGTGGCAATCAAAGGATGCTGCAAAGTTATCTGCCCGCCTGTCAGAGAAGGCCTTGCGTTACGATCTTACCGTGCCTTTTGCCCGTTTTGTTGTTCAGCATCAGCACAAAATCACATTTCCCTTTAAAAGATATCAGATTCAACCTGTCTGGCGTGCCGACAGACCCCAGAAAGGACGCTATCGCGAGTTTTTTCAATGCGATGCGGACGTGATCGGCAGCGACTCCCTTGCCAATGAAGCGGAATTCATGCAGATCATTGATGAGGTATTTGAAGCACTCAACATACGGGTCCGTGTATTGCTCAACAACAGGAAAATACTTGTTGGACTGGCAGAATACATCGGCTTTCCCGATCAGATCACCGACATTACGACAGCCATTGATAAGCTGGATAAAATCGGCATGAACCAGGTGATTGAGGAGTTGCTTTCAAAAGGTTTGTCAAAGGAGGCAGTTGAAAAGCTGCAACCTGTTTTGATGATTTCCGGAAACAATGCTGAAAAACTGGCCCTTTTAAGGGATATCCTTAATTCATCTCCAGAAGGACTACAAGGGATTGCTGAAATGGAAACCCTTTTCGCCATTTCAGCCCAGACACCCCTAAACTGCGAGCTCGAGCTGGATCTTTGCCTGGCCCGCGGCCTGAATTATTACACCGGCACCATCATTGAGGTAAAGGCTACAGATGTGCCTATGGGTAGCATTTGCGGTGGTGGCCGTTATGATGACCTTACCGGTATTTTCGGATTAAAAGGGATGTCAGGCATCGGTATCTCTTTTGGTGCTGAACGGATTTACGATGTGATGCTGGCATTGGGTCTTTTTCCTGAAGATGTTGATACCTACACGCAGCTACTTGCAATCAACTTTGGTGATGAAGAGCGTGACCACTGTCTCCCCTTGCTGAATAAATTGCGAAAAAAAGGAGTCCGCTGCGAGATGTATCCTGAAGCGTCAAAGATCAAAAAGCAGATGCAATATGCTGATAAGAACCGAATCCCCTTTGTGCTTATCGCCGGCGAGGAGGAGATACATAATGGCCTTTATTCATTAAAGGACATGAAAACGGGCAATCAGGAGAACCTGTCGGCTGAACAACTTGAAAACTTTTTTATTGGATCCTCAAAATCATAATTATGCCTACCCATCATATTTCATCAAAAACAGTTCATTTAGAAGACCTGCATCATATCCTGGATCGTGAAACAAGCCTTGTGCTGTCGGAAGACGCTCGTCAGCGAGTAATAAGGTGCCGAAAATACCTTGACGACCTCATTGCCAGACATGATGAACCCATTTATGGGGTTACAACCGGTTTTGGCTCTCTTTGCAATCAGGATATCTCAAAGAATGACCTTGGTGCGCTGCAGCGCAACCTGGTGATGTCGCATGCCTGCGGAATGGGGGAGGAGGTACCCGAAGACATCATCAGGCTAATGCTTTTTCTCAAGGTGCAGTCGCTTGCATACGGATATTCAGCCATCCGGATTGAAACAATCGAACGGCTGATCGGTTTCTTCAATGAGGGTATTTATCCGGTGGTTTACAACCAGGGCTCCCTGGGTGCTTCCGGTGATCTGGCGCCTTTGGCCCATCTTTGTCTCCCACTACTTGGTTTGGGAGAGGTTACTTACCTTGGGAAAAGATATTCTGGTAAGGAGATCCTTGATTTAATGAACTGGAAACCCCTTGAGCTGACCTCTAAAGAGGGACTTGCCTTACTGAACGGTACCCAGTTCATGGCTTCATATGCTGCTTACGTATTATTGCATGTAAAAAACTTGTCTGAATGGGCAGACTTGACGAGTGCAATGTCACTTGAGGCTTTTATGGGACGTTTGGATCCGTTTTATGAAGGAGTACATCGCCTGCGGCATCATAAAGGTCAGATCGACACGGCAGCCCGGATCAGGGATATCTTGGAAGGAAGCGAGTTGCAGAATGAAAAACGTCGCCACGTGCAGGATCCGTATTCCCTCCGTTGCATCCCCCAGGTTCATGGCGCAAGCAAGGATGCCATTGAGTATGTAACCGGCGTTATTGAAAGGGAGATCAATGCTGTAACAGACAACCCAACCTTTTTCCCTGATGATGACCGGATCATTTCTGCCGGGAACTTTCACGGCCAACCACTTGCGCTGGCACTCGACTTTTTGGGTATTGCACTTTCAGAGCTGGCCAGTATCTCCGAGCGAAGAGTTTACAGGCTGATCTCCGGAAAGCAAAGACTCCCGTCGTTCCTTGTGGCAAATCCCGGACTGAATTCCGGATTCATGATCCCGCAATACACGGCAGCATCGATCGTTAGTCAGAATAAACACCTTGCCACACCGGCTTCGGTTGATACCATCGAATCGTCGCAGGGACAGGAAGACCACGTGAGCATGGGTGCAAATGCAGCTGTCAAAGCCCTGACTATAATGGAAAACCTTGAAAAGGTCCTGGCGATAGAGCTGATGACTGCCTGTCAGGCGATAGAGTTCCGTGATGCAACAAAAACCTCTCCGGTCCTGGCAGCTCTTCTGAAAGCGTTCCGAAAGGAGATAGATTTTATCCAGGATGACAAGGTGATGTATCACGAAATGAACAAGTCACGAGACTTTATTCACAACCATCAGCCAGGTGCGTTTTTAAACAATAAACAATAAACAAATTATCCAATAGCCCATTAAACAAAGAAAGGGCATCCAGCGGTCTGGATGCCCTTTCTTTTAAGAACCTTTTTGCTTAGGCAGTGCTGTAGGTTGCACCT
>SLNX01000117.1 GCA_007132825.1 Bacteroidales bacterium
CAAAGTTAACCGATTTTTGACTACAGAAAAGGGATAAGCGAGGTCAGAATTAACTTGTTCTTCCTGAAAACAATCGCCTAACTCTTAACAATATCAATTATCTTTGTAACAAAACGTTTCAAATGGCAAAAGGAAGGGAGTCCAAACCGCATATCGGTATTTTCGGTCGTCGCAACAACGGAAAAAGTTCACTGATCAATGCACTGGCGCAGCAGGAAATAGCCATTGTTTCTGATGTTCCGGGTACAACAACTGATCCGGTGCGCAAATCGATGGAGATTCCGGGAATCGGTCCTGCGATTCTGGTAGATACTGCGGGGATCGATGACATTGGCGATCTGGGAGTCAAGCGGGTTGGCAAGAGTCTGGCAGCCTTGAAAACCGTGGATCTGGCTTTGCTGGTAATTACCGGAAACCTGTTTGCCGAACCGGAAGAAAAGCTTGTTGAAGCTTTCAGAAAGCAAGATGTGCCGTTTGTGATTATTCACAACAAATCGGACCTCGTTAGTTTGGATGATACCCTGGCTGGAAGGATTAATGATGCGTACGATGTGCCTGTCCTTTCCTTCTGTGCGCTGAAGCCGGATAACCTGGAACAGGTCATTGCCACGCTGCGCGAAACAATGCCGGAGTCGGCCTATAAATCCAGAAGTCTATTGGGTGATCTGTTGCAATATGGCGACCTTGTTGTTTTGATCACACCCATCGACAGTGAGGCACCGGAAGGCAGGCTGATCCTGCCGCAAGTGCAGGCCATCCGCGACATTATTGACAATGATTGCATTGCGGTGGTTGTAAAAGAGAAAGAGATCGATGCACTGATGCGCGTGTTGCAGCCGCGACCGAAACTGGTGGTGACCGACAGCCAGGTGTTTCTGCGGGCAGATGCTTCGGTGCCGAAAGATATCGCCTTAACAAGCTTCAGCATCATGCTCGCCAGGCATAAAGGTGACTTTGAAAACTATTTGCGAGGAACACCAAAGATATCAGATCTTAAGGACGGTGACCGGATTTTGCTACTTGAATCCTGCACGCACCATGTGGCATGCGACGACATTGGCAGGGTCAAGATACCACGCTGGATGAGTACCTATACGGGTAAAAAACTGGAATATGATGTGGTGGCCGGTTTGGGTGACTTGCCCAGACCCATTACAGAGTATGCACTTTTGGTGCAATGTGGTGGGTGCATGATCACGCGTAAGCAGATCATTAACCGGCTAAAGCCTGCTGTTGAAGCAGGTGTGCCCGTTACAAATTACGGAATGGCCATTGCCTGGATGCACGGGATCTACCACAGGGCAGTTGCCCCTTTCGTGAAGCTGGAAAAAACAGCAGCGGATTACTTATAAGACCATGGATACCAAAGCTTGAATAATGTCAAAAACCATTGAAAAAATATTAACACAGGAATCATTCTCCAAAGAGGACCTGGTGATGCTGTTGTCAGCCGACGAAGAAGCCCGTAAGCTTGTTTTTGCAAAAGGGGAGGAGATCAAGGAAAAATATGTAGGTAACAAGGTATATTATCGTGGACTGATAGAGTTTTCCAATTTGTGTGGTAAGAACTGTTACTACTGCGGAATCAGGGCAGGAAACAAAAAAGCCAACAGGTATGAAGTTACAGAGCAGGAGGTGCTTGAAGCGGCGCGTTATGCCTGGGAGAACAAGTTTGGCAGTATTGTGATACAGGCCGGAGAGCGAAGCGGAACACGCTATGTGCAGCGGATCGAGCGAATTGTGAGGATGGTTAAGCAGATGAGCAACGGAGAGCTTGGCATTACCCTTTCACTGGGAGAACAAACCGAGGAAACCTATCGCCGCTGGTTTGAAGCCGGTGCACACAGATATTTGTTGCGCATAGAGGTTTCCAATCCTGAATTATATCCCAAATACCATCCACAAAATAAAGCGCATGATTATAATGAACGGTTGGAAGCCCTTTACCGTTTAAGGAAGGTGGGTTACCAGGTGGGAACCGGCGTGATGGTCGGACTCCCTTTCCAGACAGTGGAGGACCTTGCTGATGACTTGTTGTTTTTCCAGGAACACGACATTGACATGATTGGCATGGGTCCTTACATTGAGCATGAGGAAACACCAATGTATAAACATAAAGACAAGCTGATCCCTAAAATGGAACGGTTTTACCTGAGCCTGAAAATGGTGGCAGTACTGCGGATCCTCATGAAAGACATCAATATAGCTGCAACCACGGCCATGCAGGCGATTGATCCAATGGGACGTGAAAAATCAATCAAAGTTGGAGCAAACATCATCATGCCGAACCTTACACCAACAAAATATCGTGAAGACTATCTTCTTTACGAGGATAAACCCTGTACTGATGAAGATGCTGAAGAGTGCAAGCGTTGCCTTGAAGCTCGGATCCACATGGCCGGCGGTCAGATAGGATATGGCGAATGGGGCGACTCAAAACATTTCAAGAACCGATCGCAATGACACAGAAAAAGTTCACTTCAGGGGCATTGCAGGTAAACCTTGCTGAAACACGCCAGGCAGACATTCATATTCCTCCACACCACCAGAAGATCGTTGATCTGTCAGCAGACCATTGGGGGATCAACAAACGAACAAGGGATTTTTTCCTGGAGCTTTATCATCCTTACGCTAATTATGGTCTGATCGTTGAACAGTACAGAAAAATCCTTCTCGGCGACAAATGGTTCTATGCAAAGCAAAAGAGTTTTGAAAAAATCTTTTTGAAGTTGCTTGATATAGCGGCTTCCCTATTTAAACTGCCGATCAAGGAGCAGGAGGCTGCACAGCTTTTACGCACTTATCTCGGATTCTTCAGCGAAACAGGAAATGCTGAAGTTCCCATCACACCTGGCATGAAAAGGCACCTTGTTGATTTGCTCAAAAACATAGAGGCTAATCGCCCTGTCTTACTGGTAAAGAATGCAGATCTCCTGAAAAAGCATCTGGGGAAACTTACTCATGAAGAAAGCATTAGAAAGGAATTGAATGTGTTGCTTCAAAAGGTTGTTTTGGAAGGTCTGAAAACATGGGAAAATACCACACCTGCCGAAGCCTGGTTCGAGAAATACCGGCATTTTTTCTCAAAAGATTATTCCTTTTTGCTTCAGGAAATTGGTCGTCCCTTTTTTAGCAAACAAATAGAGCTGCTGGAAAAATCTTCAGGGTGGGAAGAAATATGCTCAGGGGTGATGTTTTATAACGAAATTGCTGATCATTATAAACGTACCATCGACCGTTTTGAAAAGCATATCGAACGGTTTTACTTTATCCTGTTTCTATTGCACCTCCCCGGAATGGAGCAACACCGCACAAAACTCCTTTGGGAACTAAATAAAGTTTTGCGAAACATACGCTCAGAGGTTGAAAAGGATGATTTTGCGGACTTTCTGGATAATATTTTTCTTCTTTTTGATGAACTGAAGGAAGCTTACATGTCAACTGTCCTTGATTGCCTGCTAACCCTTGGTAAGGAGGTTATAGAGATTAAGGATAAGCGCATTATCAGCATTTTTGAGAACAAATTGATAGAGTTGGGTTTTGTGAATCCGGGAACCGTTTACATCCAGGAAAACTGGCAACTGAGGGTGGATCCAAACCACCTGAAGAACATTCGGGTCTGGCTTGAATTGATCATGCACGCGCCTTATACTTTCAGGAAGCTACTATCGGCACTGATCGTGAATTTACGACTGGGCGGCATATTTATATTCGATACCGATCTGTTTCAACGCGACATCACCAAGCTTTTAAACAGTGATATTTCCCCACTTTACAAGCAAATTAAACAGCTGACAAGAATTTTTCCAGTTTACTTCAATGAAATAGGGGCAGAAGGTGATTTGCGTGATGTGACGACGGTGATGGACGAAATATCGGGTCGTCAGGACAAACTGATTCATTTTCTGCGTAAGCAGGTTCACATAGAAGGAAATAACACCCATATTGACCTCTGTAAGAAGATTTTTTATTTTTGGTATGATGGCAACAAGGAACCGTTGGGAAATATTCTTCCTCAAGATGTTTTTCAAAGCATAACGACAGATAGCAAATGGTTTAAAGGGGTTCATGACCTTTTGCAAAAAATCTGCAACAAGAATTATTGCGTGCCTGCCGATCTTTTACAAATGACCCATGAGACCTTTGCCGGTCATGTGGAAGAAGCAGAACATAAAAACAGTGATGATAAAAAAAGACTGGAGCTTTTGTTTAAGCTTTATGCCTTGCTGCGGGAAAAGTATTCATTTGATATTTCTGATCTGACCATATTATTACGCAGATATCATTTCTTTTCGGATGAAGAGGTGGAACGGTTACAAAATCATATTTCCCGGCAAGAAATGGACGAGGGATTGCACTTGATCTTCGACTTTATAGAGAAGCTTAACCAGGTGATCTTCAATCCCGAATTCAGTGAAGGATGGGAAAGCATCTATCACAAAAGACACATTGCATTTGGAATCCCATCCATGTATGGTCAATACCGCGAAGATAAGTTTGAAGCCCTGGGTCTTATTTTTCGTCTCGAGCGACTGGCTGCCAAACTGATGGAGGAGAAGGTCTATGCAACGCAAACGGAATACATTACTGCCAGATCATTAAAAAAGTCATTTAACATATTATCCCTCTTTCGGCGTGGTTTGGAACTCGATGGTGTTTCGAGCCAGGGACTGGACGCCAACCTGCAGATGCTGAAGTATGGCCTGACCAGTGAAAGCTTCTCCCTGGCACAGTTTATCAACCTGTTCCAGTTCATGGCCAAAAATGTCAAAGACATCACCAATACCTATTTCTTTGGTTTTTACGATCAGCCACTGCAGATGATCATTCCGCAGATTTATTTTAATGATGGTAATTTGTCGGAAAAAGAGAAAAACCAGCTCATTACCAGGCATTCGGAATCTTTTTACAGGGAGATTATCTCTGCATCCTTTCTGATCCAGCATCTCGACAACTACATCAGCAGGATGGTGCATACCCTTCAGAATATGGTGGATAACCTTCCTCCGGCTATCATTCGTGACATCATGTCCTATAATCCAGATCTGATAGTTAGTCCGTTGTATGAAGAAACACCCGAAATTGATAACCAGATATTTTTGGGGTCCAAAGCTTTCTTTCAAAAAAAGCTATACCTGAATGACTTTCCCGTACCCCCGGGTTTTGTGCTCAGCACTGAAGTTTTTCGCCGCAGGCGTGCGATCATGGCCAACTCAAGCCTCAAAAAGGAGGTTGACGATTTGGTTGCGTCCCATATCAGAGGGCTTGAGAAAAAGACGGGAATGGTTTTTGGTGGGGGGAGCAATCCTTTACTGCTCTCCGTCAGGTCGGGAACTGCCATTTCGATGCCAGGTGCGATGAACACCTTCCTCAATGTTGGGTTGAATGACAAGATCGTTGAAAAACTAAGCAAGCAGCCCAATTTTGGATGGACCTCTTGGGATTGTTACAGGAGGCTCCTGCAAAGCTGGGGGATGACATACGGAATCAATCGCGATGTGTTTGACCAGGTGATGATCGACTTCAAGGAAAGGTATGGTGTGTCTCAAAAGATTGAATTCACCCCTGGTCAGATGCGTGAAATGGCTTTTAGCTACAAAGACATTCTTGCTTCGCGCAAAGTGCATTTCGAAGAGGAACCCTGGACACAACTGCAGCAGACCATCACGCGGGTCATTGACTCCTGGGACTCAGAGCGGGCCAACGTTTATCGGAACCATCTGCAGATTGCCAATGAATGGGGTACAGCCGTGGTCATTCAGCAAATGGTGCTGGGGAATATTGATGACTTTTCAGGTACAGGAGTTGTTTTTACCCATAATCCGCTGATTCCAAAACCGGGTATATATCTTAATGGCGACTTCACACTTTGCAGTCAGGGTGAAGATATTGTGGCCGGACTGGTGCATGCCATGCCGGTGTCCAAAATGCAAAAGAAACTTACCGACAGGGATTCGCAGAAGTCACTGGAGGAGCTTCTGCCCGATATTTATGCCCGGCTGTATAAAATGGCCCACGAACTGGTAGAGGAAAAAGGGTACAATCATCTTGAGATCGAGTTTACCTTTGAGTCCGCCAACCCGGATGACCTATACATACTGCAGATTCGTGATCAGGAAACCCACAAGGCTGAACGCTTGCAGGTATTCATTGAGCCACAATCAGAAATGAAACTATTGGGCAGGGGAATCGGGGGTGGAGGCGGCGCTCTGAACGGCAGACTGGCAATTGACATGGATGACATTTTATTTATGCGTAAAAAATATCCTGACGAACCCTGTATTTTATTGCGCCCCGATACGGTTCCCGACGACATTCCCATTATCTTTGAATGCGACGGACTGGTCGCGTCCAGAGGCGGAACCACATCACATGCTGCCGTAACTGCCGTAAGTCTTGGAAAGGTCTGTGTGCTCAACTGTCGGCAGCTGGTGGTAAATGAGAAAGAGAAAAAATGCATGATCAATGGTCATACCCTTTTGCCCGGAGACAAAATATCCATTGACGGTTTCTCCGGAAACATTTTTAAAGGAAATTACAAAACCGATTATACCGAGATTCTGAGATAGTAAACCCTAAACACACAGGCTATGAGTATCACAACAGGAAATCAAAACTTTTTAGGCATTAACGGCCTTGGCCGAATTGGGAAACTTGTCTTATGGCACGAACTGATCCATAGGAACTTTGATGGTGCAATCATCAACGTGGGCAGGGAGGTTGGCAAAAACCTTGAAGACCTGATCCATGTAATGGAAACCGACTCCACTTATGGCGGTGTTTCCCGCTTTATTTACGGTGTGGGAGGCCCGCAGAAGCACTTCAAAATCCTGGATGAAGGACAGGGGTTGCTTGAATTTGATGGATTTCCGGTAAAAATTCTACGTAACCATCGCAATCCGGCTCAAATTGAGTGGAAAGAGCATGCCGTTCGCATTGTTGTTGACTGCACAGGCAGGTTTACCGACCCTACAGCTCCTGCCGATAAGGAGGGGGGCAGCCTGCGTGGCCACCTTGAGGCTGGCGCCGAGATGGTTTTGCTCAGCGCACCTTTTAAGATCAAAGACAAAGCCAAAAAGATGCCTGACGACAGCATCATGATGGTCTATGGCATCAATCATCTTGACTTTAATCCGGAAAAGCACCGGATCATTTCTGCAGCAAGTTGCACAACCACCGGCCTTGCCCACATGTTGTGGCCTCTTCTGCAGAGGGAGGAAACCGCCCAGATCGTGACAGCCTCCATGTCAACCGTGCACGCCGCCACCAATACGCAAAATGTACTGGACGCCGTGCCAAAAGCCGCTGCTACCGATCTTCGAAAGAACAGATCAGTCTTTAATAATATTATCTTATCGACAACCGGTGCAGCCAAAGCCCTGGAGAAGATCATGCCCCAGATTGAGGAGATCGGTTTTATGGCAGACTCCGTGCGAATCCCAACCAATACGGTATCGCTTATCATTCTAAATGTTACATTCAGCACCAAAATGGATAAGAAAAGTGAGCCCGTGATCAACAAAAGCTTTTTGAACGACGTTTATAAAGAAGCAGCCAACGGTGAACAAAAAAATCTGCTTGTGTTCAGCGAGAAGCAAAGTGTTTCTGCCGACCTGATGGGCTTCCCCGCTGCAGTGGTGATCGAAGGGCATGAAACACATACACGTACCGGGTTCATTAGTCTGCCCGAAGCTGCGATGGCTTCACTGGGGGTTGCCGTGAATAAAGACCTGCATCTTCCGGTTACGCACGCAAAAATTTTTGGTTGGTATGACAATGAATATGGAAGCTATGTGACAAGTATGGGTAAACTCTTGCATTATCTTGACAATCATTAAAATTAATAAAAACTTAAATAAAAGGATCGAAAATGAATGCTGTTAAAGATTTGAAAAGGCCTGATAAAGAAGTAATTGAAATATCCGGTGATGTGAAGTGGATTGGAGTTATCGATTACGACATTGTAACCTTTGACGTGGTAATGGAGACCAAATATGGCACCACCTATAATTCCTATTTCATCAATGCCGAAAAGAAGGCGCTGATAGAAACAACCAAACATAAGTTCTGGGATGTGTATCTGGAGAAACTCAAACAGGTGACTAACCCTTCAGAAATTGAATATGTTATTCTGAATCATACCGAACCCGATCATAGCGGTAACCTGGCCAATATCCTGGAACTGGCACCCAATGCCACAGTTGTTGGCAGCCGGCTGGCGATCAATTACCTGAAAGATTTTCTTGGGAAAGACTTTCGGCATATGATTGTTAAGGATGGTGATACACTTGACCTCGGCGGCAAGACACTGCGTTTTATCTCTGCGCCCAACTTACACTGGCCCGACAGCATGTATACCTACCTGGAGGAGGAAAAGTATCTTTTTACCTGCGACTCTTTCGGATGCCATTATGCGCATCCTGATATGATCGATAATAAAGTTGGAGATTTCAGTGATGCATTTAAATATTATTTTGATGTGATATTAAAACCTTTCAGTAAGTTTATGCTGAAAGCCATTGACAAGATTCGCCCGCTTGAAATCAATGCAGTATTGACTGGGCACGGCCCCTTGTTGCTTAACGATTGGAAGAAATGGGTGGACCTTTCAGAAGAATATGCACTGGAAGCATTGCAAACGCCTCAGAAAGATCATATCTTTATCCCCTATGTATCAGCCTATCACAATACCGGCAAAATGGCTGAGGCAATTCGCGATGGCATTCAAAGTGCAGGCAATTTCCATATAGAGGTGGCCGATATAGAGAATATGTCAATTGGCGATATGGATGAACGGGTTGCCAGAAGCAGTGCCATCATAGTTGGTTGTCCAACCATCAACCAAAACATCTTGTTGCCGGTTTATAAGCTTTTTGGCGTGATAAGCCCAATCCGCGACAATCGGAAAATCGGTGGCGCATTTGGTTCTTATGGTTGGAGCGGAGAAGCCGGCAAGCTTATTAACACGACTTTGGCCAACCTGAAGCTTAACGTTCAGGGGGAGGGTGTTTTTGTAAAGTTTACTCCGCACGAAGATGAATATAAATTGTGTTATGATTATGGCCGTCAGATCGGAGAAATGCTGAAGGTCAGCAATTAAACATCCTGTTAGTTTCATGCGCATCAAGAATATATATAACTTATTATTGTCCCTGTTGTTTGTCACCGGACTTGGTGGGTGTTCAACCGGTTTTCACCTTGCGAACAGGTTTGTGGTATCAGAAACAGACATCCATGTACTGGTGCTTCCGCCAACGGAACTGATCAAGACTTTCCTTCCGGTTCACCCTGACAGTATTGCAGATGGCAGCATCCCCGAATACGATGAATCGGACATTCGATTCATTAACCGGACGAACGACTCACTCTACATCAGGGAGTTCTTAAAAGGACTGGAACAGCGTCTCGACCTGCTGCACATAACCACTTACGGTGTCGAAGAGCTGGATGAGTTTATGAAGAACGAAGAGTTGGCTTATATCTTTGTTATTGCTCAGATGGAGCTTCTCGAATATCTGCATACAGAAACCTATTTTGCCAGGGATGGGGTAAACAATTACGTACACCGTGAGCCTATCCGGGTTCTGGAAAATAATGCCTGGTTTGAATTTATGAAACTTGATGATGCCAATTTTGGGATGGAGGTGCTTTTTTCTGTTCAGGCTACCAGTGATCACCTTGAGGGACGATTCATACGGCGTCCTTCAGGAGAGGTTGTATTTGATGCCGAAAGGTTCTTTTTAACCGATGCAGATGTTAAGGAGCTCGCTTTTTTTGCCGGACAACAAAATGGTCAGCATATTTTTGATTACCTGATGAACTTGTATGTTCGGGAAGGATTAAGTAGAGATCCAGGCAGGTATTACCAGTACGACATGGAACGTCATAGCATAAGAGAAACCGATACACCGGGATTTATCCTTATTGAACAGCGACCATTGGATGCTGACTAATCATCCGAGTAGCGGGTAAATGGCTTAAGGCTCTGAGGGGCAAAATCTTTATTAAGATATTTGTAATAGCCATTTATGGCGATCATTGCGGCATTATCAGTGCAATATTCAAATTTTGGGATGTAAACCTGCCAACGACCGGCGTCTGATTCTTTTTTTAATGCGCTACGCAATCCGGAGTTTGCCGATACACCGCCTGCTATCGCCACATGTTTGATCCCGGTTTCTTCCGAAGCCTTTTTGAGCTTAAACAATAGGATGTCGATAATGGTTTTTTGTATGGAAGCTGCCAGGTCTGCTGTGTTCTTATCGATAAACTCAGGGTCTTTTTTTAACTGATCGCGAAGATAATAAAGAATGGAGGTTTTTAGTCCGCTGAAGCTATAGTCTAAATTCGGGACCTTTGGGTGTGGAAACTGAAACCTGTCGGGATCACCCTTTTTTGCCAACTTGTCGATTAAGGGACCGCCCGGATAGGGAAGTCCCATGATCTTCGCTGCCTTATCAAATGCCTCGCCCGCAGCATCATCAATGGTTTTGCCAATCACCTGCATGTCATGATGGCTTTTAACAAGTACGATCTGGGTATGTCCGCCGGATACGGTCAAACACAGAAATGGGAACGGAGGTGCTGCATGATGTGCATCATCTTCAATGAATAATGCGAGGATGTGGGCATGCATGTGATTAACCGTGATAAGAGGGATATCTAAGGCAAGGGCAAAGGCTTTCGCAAAGGAGGTGCCTACCAGCAGAGACCCCAGAAGACCTGGACCATTGGTGAATGCAACAGCATTGATTTGATTTTTATGTATCTTTGCAGCTTTAAAAGCACTGTCAATGACAGGAATGATGTTTTGCTGATGCGCCCTGGAGGCCAACTCGGGCACAACACCGCCAAAATCTTTATGAACATGCTGGTTTGCAGTAAGATTGGCAAGAATTTTGCGATCTTTTATGATGGCGGCAGATGTGTCATCGCACGATGATTCTATTCCCAGGATATAAATGCTCATAAATTTTTAAAAAAGGAAATGACCTGTCAGTAAACGGAGGACAAAAATATCAAAAAAACACGAAACATACTGTTAATCTTGCTGACATCGATTGTTTTGATGGTTGTGGCGGGTTATGCACTGTTGCACACCAGCACAGTGCAATCCATTGTTCTCGAAAGGGTTACGTCCTACTTGTCGCGTGAGCTTGAAACCGATATTTCTGTAGGACGGATGGAATTTAAACCCTTTCGAAGCATTGTTTTGCATGAAGTGGAGATTCCTGACCGGCAAGGTGATGAAATGTTGTATGTAACCCGTTTTGATGTAAATATCAGAAAACTCTCTTTCCGTCATAGATATATCGCAATAAATGAGGTGGTACTTCACGATGCATTGATTCATTTTTCCAGGGATTTAGGGAATACGGATTATAATTTCTCTTTTATTGTTGATTATCTGGCCAATGGTGAAAAGAACCTAAAGGATACAGAAAAGTGGCGACTTACGGTATCTTCGCTTCGGGTTGAAAACACAAACTTTCATCTTACCGATTCTAATAGAATTGCCCAACCCAATGGTTTCAACCATTCAGACTTTTCATTAAAAGACCTGAACTTTGCAGCCCGTGATATTCATCTTCTTGAGGATCAATTCATCTTTGAGATTGATCTTTTACGTTACAAGGGTTCCGGGGGTTTCCGGCTTAATCATTTGTCAGGTAGCTTCTCACTCGGCAAACAGCAGTCCTTTATCAGCGATTTTCTTTTTCGTACCGCATCCTCCGATATCCGGCTGGATCTTTCTGCACAATACAGTGATCTGGACGGCGAGCCCTTCAGCTGGGATAACCTGGAGTTGAGCCTTAATGTCCGTCCATCAAAGGTCTGGCTGGCAGACATTGGCCATTTTGTTCCGCAAATTTTTGGTGTTTCCGACACATTATCTGTAGCCGGTGTGTTTGAAGTATTGGAAAACAACCTCAATGCATATGCCATCGATATTTCTGGTGGTGAGGACTCAAGATTTCTTGGCGATATACGAATTGCGGGGCTGGACCATATTCGTTCAGCAAAGATGGACATTCAGATCGAGACGTTAAAAAGTTCCATGAACGACATTACCGGTTTCCGTCTTCCATTGTCATGGAATCATGATTCGATTGACTTGCCCCCTTACTTATTCGCCCTCGGAGATGTTCTGTTTTCAGGGAAATTAAATGGTGGCTTCAATAGCTTCACCGCGGCCGGGAGAATGGATACAGACATTGGATGGTTGGATGGGGATGTCTTGTTTTTTAAGGATGGTCAGGATGAGCTTTTTCAATATCAGGGGGTTCTGGAAACCGGGAATTTTGATCTGGGAGCTCTGTTTGATGAGGAAGCGGTTTTGGGCACAGTTGATATGAGGACAGAACTAATGGGTCAGGGTTTTACCATGGATGATCTGCTTCTTGAGCTTTCCGGGAAAATTCACGCTCTTCGGATCCTTGGTCATGATTATAAGAATATGACGCTTGAAGGCAGTTTCATGCAGCAAAAGTTCAGTGGTGGTTTTTTGCTCGACGACCCAAATATGTTTCTTGACTTCAGAGGAACGGTAGACTTTAATGATCCGGTTCCACTCTTCGATTTTCAAACTTACATTGATCAGGCGCGACTTAGCAGCCTAAATGTCTTTCAACGTGATTCCCTTTATGAATCTGTGCTTTCTGCTGATGTGCTGATCAACGCCCGTGCAAGCTCCCTTGATGACATCGAAGGTGTAATTCAGATCAGGGATATCGTGTATGAGGAGTATCCTTTGCTAATTGATGATCAAGCGTTCCATACTTTTAGATATGCCACAGACAGCATATTCATCAGTAACACTTTATGGGCAGACAGCATTAAGCACCTTCGTATCCGGTCAGATATTCTGGATGCCAATGTGCATGGTTCTTTTCAACTTACAGGTATGGGAGATGTTGTCAGGGAAGTTTTGCTTCACTATTTGCCTGCATATAAATATGAGAATAACATGGAGGCAAAAAGGACTGATTTGGTTCAGGACGTAACCTTTGATCTATCTTTTAAAGATACCCAATCGCTCACTGATTTGTTCCTTCCAGCAGTTTCCTTATCGGAAGGCTCCTGGTTAAATGGAACTTTCAATAGTGCTTCCATGCACCTGGATATTCAGGCCGCGGCAGACACAATTACTGTTGCAGGAAGGAATTTTATAAATTGGAATTTGAGTGGTGGTGGGAAAAACGGGAAATTCTTAGTCAAATCCAATAGTGACCGGCTCATGCTCTCAGACAGCCTGTTTATGAATCATGTGGATATCAATGCCGGTATTTTTGATGACACTGTTGACTTGAATATTACCTGGAACCCTGAAGATCAGATAAACAGTGGGCATCTGCACATGCAAACACAAATACTCGGTCCAGACAGGTATCAAATCAATTTTCTTCCTTCGCAAGCTTACATTGATGGAGATCTTTGGAGGGTGAACGTTGACAATAAAATATTGATTGATCCCAGGAGGATTGAGGTCAGGCAGCTCAGGGTTTATTACAAAGATCAGTTTTTTTATGCAGATGGTGTTTTAAGCGAAGACCCTGCTGACCGGATGATGCTATCATTTGCAGATTTTGATGTGTCATATTCAGAATTGTTGATGCGATCGCAGAATTTTCAGTTTGCCGGTTCGATGGATGGCTATATCAGCTTCTCCGGATTGTATCAGGCACCCAGCATTGCCGCTGAATTGTCCGTATCCGATTTTGCATTCAACCATATAACACTTGGAGACCTTGAGGTGGTCAGTGCCTGGGATGAACTGAATGAAGCTTTTAAAGTGGATGCCTCCATTACAAAGTTCGGGGAGGAAGGGGTTATGCAGCCGTTGATTGTTTCCGGCTTCATAAACCCTACAAGCGAAGATCAAAACTTTGATCTTGACCTTCAGCTTGATAACAAACCAATGTCTGTTTGGGGAAGGTATATGGAAAATTTTGCCGATGACTTTCACGGCTTTGCCACCGGAAATCTGCGAATGGATGGTCCTTTTGATAGCCCGGAATTATCCGGAAGGGCAAATGTGGAACGAGCAGGTATTCACATCCCTTATCTGAATGTCACTTACTCATTTGATGATGAGGTTGAGATTGGAAAATCATATTTCCGGTTTAAAAATCTTGTCCTTCGTGACTCCCTTAATAATCAGGCCACCCTATCCGGTGATATCATGCACCAGGTTTTTAAAGATTTTGCCCTGGATTTAAGGATCAATCCTGATCGGATGATGATATTTAATACGGGGTCCATGCCACAGGATTTTTATTATGGTACAGCATTTCTTACAGGTATGGCCCACATCCACGGACCGGCAAATGACATCATCATGGATATCAGTGCACGAACTAACAGGGGAACAAGTGTAAATTTGCCTTTGAGCTTTGGAGGAGAGGTCAGGGAAAGCCATTTTATCTCTTTTGTCACTCGCGAAGAAATACAGGAGGGGCCATTATTCATTATCCCCGAACTTCGGGGTCAACTTACCCTGAATTTTGATCTGGAAGTGACTCCTGACGCGGATGTTTTTATGTTTTTTGATACCAGGTTCGGTGATATTATCAGGGGCAGGGGAACAGGTAATCTGAGACTTGAGGTTTCTCCGCAGGGTGCTTTTAATATTTATGGGGATTATGTGATTGAGGATGGAGAATATATTTTCTCGCTTCAGAACATCATAAATAAACGATTTAGGATTGAGCAGGGAAGCTCTGTGAGATGGACAGGTGATCTAAATGATGCTGATGTTGATTTGCGTGCCGCCTACCGCTTACGTACATCGTTATATGACTTGTTCGTTGGCCAGGGTGTTGATGATGCTACAGCAGATGTTTACAGACGTCGTATTCCTGTGGAGACCATTCTGATATTGGAAGATAAGTTGTTCAATCCGTTAATCTCTTTTGACATTCAGGTTCCGGGCGGCGATGAAAACACGCGTGAGCTGATAGAAAGGGTTATCACCACCGACCAGGAGATGAACAGACAGGTGTTCTCCCTGCTCGTGTTGAATCGGTTTATGCCCACAACTCCTGATCAGTACAATACAGCTCTGGGATACGGTGTTGGAAGCACCTCCTCCGAACTGTTATCAAACCAGCTTAGTAATTGGCTGTCGCAAATTAGCACCGATTTTGATATTGGCGTGAATTACCGTCCCGGAGATGAACTGTCCAGCCAGGAGCTGGAGCTGGCTTTGTCAACCCAGCTGTTTGACGACAGAGTATTGATAGATGGCAACTTTGGCGTTGCCGGGAACCAGACTGCAGCCGGCCATACGACACAAGCGACCAGCCAGATAATTGGAGATGTAAATGTAGAGGTAAAGATCACTCCCGATGGCAAATTACGTGTAAAGGCTTTTAACCGTTCGAATACGTTTGATATCATCAATACCAACTCGCCCTATACACAGGGGGTTGGATTGTTTTACAGAAGGGAGTTTGACAACCTCACGGAACTTTTTAGACGCAGCTTGCAGGACCAAGCGGAAGATGTCGATTAGAAGATATGCCCCAGCTTGTTTTTTTTGGTTTCAATGTATGTCTTGCAATGTGGTGAAGTGGATACGATAATAGGGATGTTTTCGGTAATTTCAATCCCATATCCGGTAAGACCTGCTTTTTTCCCTGGATTATTGGTAATCAGCTTAATTCTGTTGGCGCCAAGGTCTCTTAAAATCTGTGCCCCAATACCGTAATCGCGTTCATCTGCCTTGAATCCAAGTTCGATATTGGCTTCCACAGTATCAAGTCCCTTTTCCTGGAGGTGGTATGCTTTAAGTTTGTTTAACAGCCCGATGCCACGCCCTTCCTGATTCATGTATAGAACAACGCCTTTGCCTGATTTATCTACCATTTGCATGGCCTGATGCAGTTGTCCGCCGCAATCACATTTGCAGGATCCGAAAATGTCTCCGGTAATGCAAGAGGAGTGTACCCTGACGAGTACTTCTTCATCCGGAGTCCATGTTCCTTTGATAAGTGCAAGATGCAGCATATTATTGGTTGTTTGCCGGTAGGCTGTCAGCTTAAAGGTGCCATATTCAGTTGGCAGGTTTACGGTGATCTCTTTGGCAATGAGGCTTTCGTTCTTTATGCGATAGGCGATTAGATCTTCAATGGAAATGATTTTCAGATCAAATCGTTTTGCAATTTTAAAAAGATCAGGCAAACGGGCCATTGTGCCATCCTCATTCATAATCTCCACCAAAGCCCCTGCAGGCTGCAGGCCGGCCAACCTTGCAAGGTCAATTGAGGCTTCTGTGTGTCCTGCCCGTTGTAGCACACCACCCTCTCTGGCCCGCAACGGAAATATGTGACCGGGGCGGGCAAGCTCAGTAGGATGTGTTTCCGGATCGGCAAGTGCTTTAACCGTTTTTGCACGATCTGATGCAGAAATGCCGGTAGTGCATCCTTTCCCTTTCAGATCAACCGAAACGGTAAATGGTGTTTCGTGAATGGATGTGTTTCTGGGCACCATAAGCTCCAGATCAAGTTGTTCACAGATCTTTCTGGTAATGGGCGCACAAATCAGACCACGTCCATGTGTGGCCATAAAGTTAATTATCTCCGGAGTGATTGTCTCAGCGGCAGCAATGAAGTCCCCTTCATTTTCCCTGTCTTCATCATCAACAACAATAACGACTTTACCTGAACGGATATCAGTAATCGCTTCTTCAATGGTATTGAACTTTTCTTGCATGCTTATGTACGAAAATTCTGTTAACCGGTAATGACCTTTTCAAGCTTAGCTGTCGTGCTTTCCCAGTTATAATGTTGCAAAACAAATTTATGGCCTTTTTCTCCAAGCTGTTTTCTGGTCTCTGAATCTGCCAACAAAGATAATATATGTTGCGCATACGAGGCGGCATTTTTTCCTATCCGTATTTCAATATCCTCCCGTGCACCTAATGCCTTGTTAGCCAATGGCGATGTGATGCATGGTATTTTCATGGCCATGGCCTCAAGTACCTTATTCTGAAGTCCGGTGCCAATTCGCATGGGTGCAATGAAAACTCTTGACGATGCATAATAGGTGCGAATGTCTTCGACCCATCCTGTAATTAAAACTTTGTCTGAACCAAGTTTTTTGACCTTTGCAGAAGGACTTGCTCCGGCCACGACAACTGTAGTATCAGGACGTTCAGCCCATACCAGCGGCATGATATCCTTTACCAGGAACTCGGCACCGTTGATGTTTGGAGGATATCCCATGTTGCCGGTAAAGACAATATCATAACGTTTGTCTTTATTCAGCGGTTTAAAAAACCCTGTATCCACCCCATTCGGTATTACCGTGATCTGATCTCGCGCTGCGTGTGGAATTTTGTCACGATCAGGTAAAGAGATGATGGTTTTTTTATCAAATTGATCAAAAACATGCGCTTCATAGCGCAATACCCTATGATATTCTGATCTCAGCAAAAAACGCTTATACCAGGGAGCAATGTCAAGCCTGCGCTTCAGTCCGGCCGAAAAAACATCTTGATAGTCAATGGTTTTGTCAATGTCACTGTTTTTAGCATATTCTGCTGTTCGGATCAGCTGACAAAAAATATGATCCGGATTATGTTTTTTCAGTAACAGGTCTATTTGACGGTGGATACTTCTTTTATGAAAGTATGCTACCTGGAACGGTTGGGTTGAAAACAGCACCCTCATCAATCTAAGAAAAATGTCTGTTTTTCTGATCCTGAAAAAATATACGGAACTTGAAAGTTTTTTAAGGATTTGCATCGCATCGGGGTGCGGTTTCTCATCGTTGATCGCACACAATATCAGATCATGTTTGTCCGAGAGCTCGCGGATTTGATAAAAAGCCCTGAGCTTATCACCTTTTTCCAATGGATAAGGTATTCTGGAAAGTATGATAAAAATCTTTTTTTTCAAATCAAAGCTTGTTAAATGATTGTGCTTTACTCCGATTTTGGAGGTTTGACAAAGGTATTAATTATAATCTTAGGTCATGTAAAATCTGTTATAAAAGCTGATCAGCTTATCGATGATAGGTTTTATGTTGTGTTGCTCTGTTGCGAACAAATGCGCCTGATTTCCAATTTTTCTGATTATCTCTCTGTTTTGAAAACAGTGGATAATGGAGTCAGCCATCTCTTCCGGTGTGTCGGCAAGCAGAATGTGCTCATTGTGTCGGCAGTTGATACCCTCAGCACCAATACTAGTGGAAACAATGGCCTTCCCTGCGGCCATCCCTTCAATGATTTTGATTCGCATGCCTCCTCCCGATTTTAACGGAACAACCATAAGTTCATGAGAATTTATGAATTCAGCTGCATCGGGAACTTCTCCAACAACAGAAACAGTTGGAGCGGCATATTGATAAAACGTTTCCGGAATATTCTTACCTGCCAACACAAACTTTAACCTGGGATTAAGCTTGATGACCAGCGGCCAAACCTCCTCAAGGAACCATTTGATCCCCTCCTGGTTGGGACGCCAATCCATACTTCCAATGTGAAAAACAGTGTCTTTGTTTACAACCACGTCTTTAGGCTTAAATGAATCTGTGTCTATCCCAAATGGGATAGTTACACCTGGCTGTGCATAGCCGTTTTTTTTAAAAAAATTCATGTCAACAGGAGAAATGGCTACAAGTCCGTCGACCTGATGTACCGTTTTCATTTCGTAGGCCTTAAGACGCCTCGCCAAAAACTGCAGATATAGTTTTTTAAAAGGGTGCGATGTGGCGCGCGCCATCCTTTCCCAGATGTAATGTTCAATATTATGCGATCTGAACAGCAAAGGGCTTCCTGTGTTTTCTCTGATTACCGGAATATAGGGTGTCAGGAACAGGCCTTCAAGTTGAATAATATCAAATTTTTCTTTCTGAAAGAGTTCTCTTAATCTTTGCACCACTTTCGTGCTATAAAAGCGGGAAACATTATATGACTCTCTTGTAAAAATGTTTCTGAATGCTGGCCATGGCTTGATCCTGGTGTCAACAGGGAATGCTTCAAATTCTGTTTCCCTGATATAGCTTTCCGGGATCCTTTCGATGACCGATTCATTACCGGAAGGTGCCAGGGCAATCACTTTTACTGCAAATCCGTGTTTGATTAGGCTCTGTGTGATTTGGTTCATGGCCAGTGAACCACCATCCGTTGGCGGATAAGGAACCTTATGACAAAGCTGTAATATTCGCATAAGTTTATGATGTAGTTTTTGTTTTTTTTCTGATCAGAAAGTTAAAAAACTTCTCAATCTGCTGAAGATAACTGTCGGTGTCGAGCAAAGAAGAGTCTGTTGTTGCTTTAATAGTGAGGAGTATACCAACCGGCAGCAATGCCGCGGGAGCCAGCCACATTCCCTGATGCGCCTCCAGCACCCCTTCCCTTACAAATTTCTCTCCCATCATTGAAATAACATGAAAAACAACAAATAGCAATACTGAAATCACCAAAGGCAGTCCAAATCCCCCTTTGCGAATAATGGCACCTAATGGTGCGCCAATTAAAAAAAGTACAATACAGGCAAATGACAGTGTAAACTTCCTGTGAAATTCGATCTGGTATCTGGCCAGGGTTCGTTTCCGTTGCCGGAAATCTTCATGCGACATGTTTGTCTGGCTTCTGTTGGTCCTTACCATATCCATGGTATTGGCATACACTTGCCTTACATCAATATCACTTTTGATCAGATAATCTGTGTCTGCAAAACGAAAAGTATCATTCATTGGTTCTGTTGATGAGAACATCACAGAATCCACATTTTCCTGAAGTTGCATCAGGTGATGAAAGCGCCGCTTGTAAGTGCGTATAAAAGATTCCTTCCTGCGGTCCAGCTGGTGAGAGAGAGAGTCTTCAAAATGTATCAGCTGGCTGATATTCAGCATTCTGAAGTTGCCACGAAACAGATTTTCGTCCGTTCGTGCAAGGTCAAACATGCTCAGGTCAAACTTTTGCACCTGTTTTCTGAAATGTGTGCGCTGAAAAGGCCTGGTGCGTTCCAGCGGACCCAGGTCAGCATCTTCCTGGTAATTGGTGCCATTATAAAGAGTAAGAACCAAATAGCGCTTATCTTCGGTAACTGCCATATTGCCCCATTCGGCAATGGTAAGGTTTACATTTCCCTTCCTGTCGCTGTGATCGTAGATTTTGATTCCCCTCAGTGTTTGTCCACCATCATCTTTTTCATCTACACGGATCACAAAATTATCGATGCCATGGTAATAGATCCCTTCGGTGATATTGAAAGCGGGTCTTTGCTGACGCACATCATAAAGCAATGACAGACCCTTAAGGTTTGCAGCCGGTAACACATTGTTGGAAAAATAAAAAGCAGCGATCACAAGTACCATTGAGATCATCACCATGGGCCATAATATTCGGCGGAGTGAAATACCTGCTGATTTGAATGCGACCAGTTCATAGTGCTCACCCATTTTGCCCATGGTCATGATGGATGATAAAAGCACCGCCAGAGGTAATGCAAGGGGAACAAAAGTAGCCGTGAAATAAAAAAGAAGCTCTGCAATTACATACCATTCGAGCCCCTTTCCAACCAGATCATCAATGTATTTCCACAAAAACTGCATCAGCAAAATAAACAGGGAAATGAAAAAGGTCACGATGAACGGCCCGATGTATGAGGTTATGACCAGTTTATGCAGCTTTTTCATGATAATTTGGCATCTAAAGGAATAACCTTTTTAATAGCAGCTTATTGTGTTTTGTTGAAAAGTGTTGCAGATGCTTGCGCTG